>JALCRY010000036.1 GCA_022652985.1 Eubacteriaceae bacterium
ACAAGTATGGGCCTCGGGGAGGCCGTCAGGGAAGATCTGCACTTTTGCTTGAAAAATTGAAGTATCATCTTACGAGAAAAGCCCAGACGAACTCATTGTTCGCTTGGGCTTTGTCTACAGTCTGAAAAGAAAGCTTGCGCTTTCTTTTTTGCTCTTGGCGGAGGGCACGGGACTCGAACCCGCGGGGCTGTTACACCTTACTCGCTTTCCAGGCGAGCTCCTTAGCCACTCGGTCAACCCTCCACAGGCTGATAGTGTCATTTCAGTTCAACTATCGTATTCTTTTAGGCCGAAAAAAATAATGCTGTCGACCATGTACCAATGTACCATAGCGGAAGCATTTTTTCAAGCACTTATCGTTGGGAAATGTTTTTCCATGGAGTGCGCTGTTATTGCCGGGGAAGTTATTTTCCAGCGGCATTCTTATCGCCGGAGCGATTTGCGTCCGAGACAGACATCGTAGGCATTGGCATCACCGATCCCAGGCCGGCCCTTGCGCCTGCTGTACGTGTCGGTTCCCTTCGGACATATGTAATATATCACAGTTCCGGAAGTATGTCAGCAGTTTCGCGCAGGTTTAACCTGCATTTTACAGGCTCGTAACATGCTCTTAACAGTTGCAGTACGGGACGGAAATAAATGTGGTATAATCGACATGTTACGTATAATGAGCAGGAACGGAGGTCGAAATGTTCAAAACTATACGCGGCCCGCAGGGCGGGGAGATCAATCTCGACGGCAGGGACGTCGTCAATATGGCATCGAACAATTATCTGGGATTTGCAAATGATCCGGCGCTTGTGAAAGCAGCGAAAGATGCGATCGATGAGTATGGCGTGAGTGCGGGTGCCGCGAGGCATATTATCGGAAACTTTCTCGTTCATAATGAACTGGAGAAGAAGCTGGCGGAATTCAAGGAAGTTGAGGACACCTGCGTATTCAGCTCGGGACTTACTGCAAATACGGGAGCGATACCGATGATAGTGGGGAAGGGCGACGAGGTCTTCAGCGATGAGCTCAATCACGCAAGCATTATTGACGGGATCAGGCTGTCGCGCGCGGCGGTGCGCGTATACAGGCATAAAGATATGGCCGATCTGGAGAGGCTCCTGCAGGAGCCGGCGGAAGGCGAACGGCTGATCGTGACGGATGCGGTGTTCAGCATGGACGGCGACCTCGCGCCGATACCGGAGATCGTAGCGCTGGGAAAAAAGTACGATGCCAGAGTGATGATAGATGACGCGCACGGCGACGGAGTAATGGGCAGATCGGGACGCGGTACTGTCGATCATTTCGGAGTAAGAGACGGCGTGTATGTGGAGACCGGTTCGCTCTCGAAGGCGTTCGGCTCATCGGGAGGCTTCGTAGCCGGACCGAAGGAACTAATAGATAAAATCAGGGTGCAGTCGAGGTCGTTCATATTCACGGCTACGCCGATGCAGCCGGTGTTTGCGGCTGCGGCGCTCAAGGCAATCGAGATGCTGATGGAGGACGATGCGCCTGTCAGGAAGCTTTGGGACAACAGGGAGTATTTCATGGGGAAGATGAGTACGCTGGGTTATGATCTGGGACACACTGAAACGCCGGTGGTGCCTGTAATGGTAGGGGATGAAGCACTGGCAAAGGAGATGTCGGAAATGCTTTATAACGAAGGCATATTCGCTCAGGCCATAGTGTACCCGACGGTCGCCAAAGGAAAGGCGAGACTGCGTGTCATGATATCGGCGGCACATACGAAAAAAGACCTGGACAAGGCCGTTGCTGCATTTGCCAAAGTAGGAAAAGAGGCCGGGGTCCTGTAACGGACAACTGGCATCATAAAGGAAAAAGCACCCTTCGCCGGGAAAAAACTTGGGTGGAGGGTGTTGTTTTTATGAGTCGGTATTATTGTTTCCGGTAATTGATGACCAGGCAGAATCTGCACAGTTCATCGTCGGGATTGCGGAAGGTGTGTTTCTGATCAGCGCGGAACGAGATCGAACTTCCGGAGTGTATGAGATACAGATCTGTGCCGTTAAGTGTAAGTTCCAGCGTTCCCTGAAAAACGATGATGAACCCTTCTGTGTTGCTCTCGCGCGGCAGGTTGTCCGATTCGACATTGCCGTCTATTTCCGCATCGAAGAGTTCGAATGATCTGCTGGCCTTGAGCGGGAAAAAGGGATAAAGACGGAAGCCGGTGTCGTCGCCTGTGATCGGCGTGATGTCATTCCGGCCCGTTATCATGGTTCCTTTCTCTTTTGTTTCAAGGAGCGCTGCAAACGGTATATTCAATCCGGTCGATATTTTGGAGAGAGTGGAGATAGTCGGACTCGATTCACCGCGTTCGATCTGTCCGAGCATGCTTTTGCTGACGCCGGTGACTTCAGCCACATCTCCCATGCTCATTTTTCTTGATTTTCTGAGTGATCTGATGTTCGAAGCTATGGCTTCGCTGATTTGATTAGGTGATTCGTTTTCTGTCATTTCAGGTACCTCTCTTTTAGATAAAAATAATGTATCATCTGTATGGGCGAAAATCAACGCTTATTATTGCACACGTGTATACTTTTTTTTCAGAAATCAGGGGTGTATAATACAGCCATAATATAATATTGATACGGAGGTATATGCGATGGACTTAAACTATCTTTTCAAAGACCGTCCGGCGGGTGATCCGCTTGGAAAGACCGAAGATCCGGCTGTGCTTGTAATGGGCGGCAGAGGCAAGCTCCATATGATGCTGAACGGCATTGCCGACGGCGAGAAACATCCGGTAATGCTTCTTCTGCACGGGTTCCCCGGCAATGAGAAAAATCTCGATCTCGCGCAGGCTTTCAGGCGCATAGGCTTCAATGTTTTCACCTTCAATTACAGCGGTTCGTGGGGTAGCGCTGGCCCATTCACCTTTACTAACGGCATTGAGGATGTGCATACGGTTATCGAATATATCAGGAGCTGCGATGCGGTCGGGAACTGCAGACTTGATAATGATAATTTTTTCCTCTGCGGACACAGCATGGGCGGCTTTTTTACTCTCAGGGCTCTGGCGGCCGGTGATCCTGTCAAGGCTGCCTGTGTAATGGCTCCGTATGATTTCGCGCTGCAGTCGATATTGGCCGCGACGAAAGAGGATGCGGCGCAGAATCTGGACGGGCTGCTCGGTGAAGGCGCGCCGTGGCTGGCAGGAACGGATGCGGCAATACTCAGAAAAGAGCTCTGCGATCATGAAGATGATTATGTCTTTTCCAGCGGTGCCGGCAGGACTGCGGATGCCCGGCTCCTGATCATCGGCGCTTCGTTCGACGAATGCGCCGTCACGAAGTATCAGGCGAGGCATATTTATGATACGCTAGCGTCATTCGGGAAGGGCAGGACGTATTATGAAGAAATAGAAAGCGATCACTGTTTCTCGGACAGGAGATGTCTGCTGGCGGAGACCGTCGCCAGATGGTTCATCTCGAATATTGACTGACCGGCACAGATTTATATAACAGAAAATACGGCGGCTGCCGGCCGTCGTATTTTTTTAACGAAAATTATTGTAAAGTGTCGGCAGGATCTGGGCCAGTCTGGTGTATTCCACCTGACAGTGGCGGCCCATCTCGTAGGCGTTGGCTTCCGTGAAGTAGGTGCGCTGGAAGGCCGGAAGAATGTTTTCTCCCATCCAGAAGCGTGAGATCACGGAGAGCCCGTTGGACTGCTTCTTGAATATATGCACGACCTCGGTGTGCTTGATGGAGCCTCTGATGATGCCGAGATGTCCGCAGAGTATGACTGCGATGTTGTTCGGTCTGAAAGTCTGCCGTCTGAAGCCGAATTTATGCGGTTTCACATACTGCATGGATAAGTGCAGCTTCTTCCTTCCTATCAGTTCAAAAGGGTACTGCGTCGACGGGTAAAAATCAACGAAAGGACCATCGTAGAGATATTTTTCCTTGACGGAGATATTATAATGCTCGCCGGGCAGCCAGACGCGGAAACGTTCGGTATCCTGGGGATACCACCAGAACCACCACGGTATCATGGATGATGATACGAATGGCATGAAAGTCTTGACAGCGACAAGCCATCCGCCCGAAGGAAGTTGTACAGTGCCGATCTCGTTCTGGAGGTTTGTGTCCTCGAGAAGATTATTGACGCTTTTTAATTCCAGGGGAGTGATATCGTGCTGCCTGAGCAGCATTTCTGCCGCTTCGTCAGGCCTCGGCACCGGCATGCGGTACAATTCTTCAATTATTTCCTGTTCATGTATATTACTCATATGATTTCATCCTCATGAGAAATTATATCACATACGTATACGTCCTGCGACAGAGAAAGCAATGAACGCAGTAAGATTGGCTATTACAACGCTTGCACCTGTCGGAGCGGCCCAAATGTACGACGCGCACACCCCTGCGAAAAGACATATCACCGATATTACTGCAGAGCACAGGACCACGGCCTTGAAGCTTTTGCAGACTCTCATCGAAGAAAGCGAAGGGAAGATGATCAGTGCCGATATGAGCAGTGCGCCGATCATGCGCATGCCCAGGACGATCGTGACGGCGGTCAGGACCGCGATCAGCATGTTGTATATCCCGGCGCGGATGCCTGTCGCTCTGGCGAAATTTTCGTCGAAAGTGATTGTAAAGATTTTCGTATAGAAAAATACAAAAAGAATTATCACTATCGCGGACAATATCACACTCAGAATGACATCGCTGTCGCTCATGGCTAGAATGCTGCCGAAGAGGTAATTATACACATCGGTGTTCATGCCGGTGGAAAGAGAAACCGATATTATTCCTATGGCGAGCGCTGAAGTCGATATTATTGCTATGGCCGAGTCGCCTTTGATCGTGCTGTTTTCGCTTATCCTGAGGAGGAAAAACGCCGCGATGATAACGACCGGTATGGCGAATTTAAGCGGCGCCGCGCCGAGGGCCATCGCCACCGCAAGCGCTCCGAAGCCGACGTGCGAAAGTCCGTCGCCGATCATCGAATATCTTTTGAGGACGAGACTGACGCCGAGCAGAGCCGAGCAAAGTGAAATAAAGGTGCCGGCGATAAGCGCGCGGACCATAAATGGGTATGAAAACATCTGCATGATATCAGCCATAAAAATCACCCCTTGGTATTTCGTCAGTAATGTCCTGACCGAGGAACTGTCTGCCGGCGTTGCTTCTGACATAATCTTCTTTGCTGCCGAAGAAAAGCTGGTAGTTATGGAGGTGCAGAATATGCGATGCGTATTCCGCCGCGGCTTCGATATCATGTGAGATCATGATGACGGTTATCCCGTTCTTTTTGTTCAGGTCAGCTATTACGCTGTACATTTCGCGCGTGACGATAGGGTCCAGTCCCGTTACCGGTTCGTCAAGCAGTAATAGCTTTGACGTTGCGCAAAGTGCGCGTGCCAGCAGTACTCTCTGCTGCTGCCCGCCTGAAAGTCCGCGGTATGATTCTCCCGCATGCAGGTCGATATCGAGGAGTTTCATGTTTTTGTATGCTTCTTCCTTGTCATGTGAACTGTAGAACGGTCTCAGCCCGCGTCTGTTGAGGCATCCGGACATGACGACCTCGCGGACGGTCGCCGGGAAATTCTTCTGAACGGCGGTCTGCTGAGGCAGATAGCCTATTTCGTTCCTGTGGAGGCCGTCGCCGAATTCGATCGTTCCCCCCGCAGGCTGAATGAGCCCCAGGATGGCTTTCATGAGAGTGCTTTTGCCTGATCCGTTTTCACCGACCACGCAGAGATAATCCCCTGATGACACTTCGAAATCTATTCCTTTGAGGACAACGTTTTTTTCATATTCAAGTTTGAGATCTTTACATCGTATAAGACTCATATTTCCTCCGTGGTCAGTTGAGAGCCTTTTTGAGGTTCTGCAGATTCTGTTTCATGAGCGACAGGTAAGTCGCTCCTTCTTTGATTTCCGTTTTGCTGACGTTGTGGCAGCTGTGCAGGAGCATTTCTTTCGCGCCTGTATCTTCTGCTATGACATCGGCTACTTTATGATTGGACATCTCTGTATAGAATATCACAGGAATGTCTTTTTCCTTAACCTTTTTTGTAAGGAAGGCGATAGTGGCCGCATTCGGTTCCGTGGCCGCAGAGCAGCCCGGGAAGGCCGCATAGTACTTGAGACCGTAATCCATCGCCAGATATCTGAACGGGAATCTGTCGCCGACGACTATCGTTCTGTGCTTAGCGGAGCCGAGCGTGCGGGTGTAGGAATCGTCGAGGGCGCGCAGCTTCTTTTCATATGCAGAAGCGTTTTGTCTGAATACGGCGGCATCTTTCGGGTCTAGCCGTTCCATCTCGGCGGCGATCTTCTTTGTTATTGTGACGGCGTTCCTCGGAGATGTCCAGACATGTTCGTCTATGTCGGCGGCTCCTGCGGATGAAGCGCCTTCGGGCTGCATGCCGGAGACCTGTTCTTCCTTTACCGTGCTGACGCAGTCGATAAGTTCAAGCGTGGCCGGGGCATCGCTGCCCATCGAGTCGATTATATCCCTGACCCATTTGTCGTTTTCACCGCCGGTATATATGAACAGATCGCTGTTCTGTATCGTCCTGATATCGACAGGTGTCGGCTCGTAGGAATGTATTTCCGCGCCGGGCGGCAGGAGCATGCTGACGTTCGCGTTCTTACCCGCGATGGTCCGCGCAAAATCGTACTGCGGAAATATCGTAGTCACGATGGTGAATTTCGCCCCGCTGCCGGATGACGAACTGCCGGTGCCGGTATTACTGCATGCGCACATTGCGCAGCAGAGGAGAACACACAGTAATGCTGCGGCGCTTCGCTTTATTCTTTTTCTGGTGATTTTTGTCAATGCGGCACCTCCGGGGTCAATTGAAATATACAAGCAGGTGCATCGTGAAGATACCGTCCGAGGTATCGTAGTCAAGCAGTGCCCGGTTGTTTTTGGCGAACTGCGCTATGCTTCTTGTGCCGATGCCGTGTTCATCGTCCATCGATATAGGAAGCCGCCCGTTGTCATCGAAAAATACGGTTCCTTCATAGGTGTTTTTCACTTCCAGGAAGAGCTGCGTCTTCGACTGGGTGCATGTAAGGGAAATGAAAGGAACGCGCTCGTCTTCAATGCGCATGCACGCATTGAAAGAATTTTCCAGAGCATTCGATATTACTACTGCCAGCGACATGTCGTCGACAGGAAGCTCTTCCCCGACATGCATATCGACTTTCATGCCGATCCCGTTGGAGCGGCAGCGCTGCATGTAATGCGATATTACGGCGTTCAGCGTGATGTTCGCGCAGTAAGTTTCTATTTTCGTGGTGGTCTCTATCTGGTGCGACAGGTCGCCGATCATTTTTTTCGCCTGTTCAATATCGCCGCTGTCGAGGCAGGCGGTGATGAGCTGCGAGTAATGTCTGAAGTCATGTCTGTAGATCCTGACACGTTTTTCCGCCTCGAGTATGAGATTCTCCTGGTTCTGTACGAGGGATACACGGCTGTTCAATGCCTGCAGATCCTGTTTCGCCTCCATTTCGTCATCAAGCCTGAGATAGGATTTGAAGATGAAATAATAAATAAATATCTGGACCGGGACGAGTACTATCATGCCCGGAATTATTTTGGGATTTCCCGCGACTGTCGACGGATAGACCGCGAACAGGAAGAACAGTATTATGAAGGAAAGCGGGATAAGGCAGAGCGGTTCCCAGATGTCATGGAAATGCTGTGCCAGTCTGATGTATGAGGGCCGCAGCCAGGAAATCGTGAAGTAGATCACGATGCCGTAGCAGATGATTATGAATACGATCGTGATTTTGTAATCGTACAGCAGGTCATAGATGATGCCTTCGAGAGTCCTGAGTGCCAAGGCAAAGGATGCAGCGGCGAGGACGGAAAAAATCGCGGTGAAATCACGTCTTTTGCATAGAGAAATCCCGATCAGAATATTGACGCCGAGCAGTGCGACGAGAAGGTACGGCTTCGCCAGATCAAGGCCGACCGAATGCACGAGCATGCCGGCTACGACCATCAGTATCGCGTTCGGCAGGATCAGCACGATCGTCGTGGGCACTTTCGGCAGTCTGCTGTCAGTCATGAAGAACATCATGATGAGCCAGAACAGTGCGAGCATAATATAGTCTATGAGCTGGTTGATACCCGACATGAACTGCCTCCTATACAGATTTCTGCGAAATGTGATCGAGATATGTTTTCTTTATTGCTGAATAATTGTTCCTCGATATCGGCACAATGTCTCCTCCCTGCATATAGAAGTCAGAAGCTGCGAGTCTCGATACATGATCGAGGTTCACGATGTATGATTTATGAGTGCTGACAAATCTCGGATCTCCGAGGAGCGGCGCGGCATATGTGAGAAAAGGCACGCGTATGTGCGCTGTTTCGATCGTCCGCCCGTCTGTAAGCGTGAAGAAGATGACATGGCCTCTGCATTCGAGGTGTGAAATCATATTGAAGAATACAGTTTCGGTAGAGTCTTTCGTTTTGACGGCCATGCTGCTGCCTGTTTCGGCATCGCTTCTTTTAAGGAACGTGTCCAGCATACCGAAAAAGTCTTCTGATCTGATCGGCTTTATCAGATACTGGAAAGCGTATACAGAGAAGGCGTCGACCGCATAATCAGTCGAGGTCGTGACATATACGAGAGCGGCATCGGGATATTTTTCGTGTATTTTTCTTCCGAGGTCGATCCCGTTGAGCTCCGGCATGATTATGTCCAGTATAAAAAGATCGAAAAATCTGCCGCTTTCGATATCGAAAAGCAGATCGTCCGATTTCCCGTATGTGCTCAGTTCGACATCCAGTTCCGGATGCTCTGCGGAGTAGTCCGCAAAGAGCTGCGAGCAGAGCTCTATGTCCTGTGAAGTATCGTCGCATATTGCGATGCTGATCATTTGTGTTCCTCCCGGTGAATCGATAGGTCATTATGGAATATTATAACATAAATTACACTTTTTTTGACTGCTACAAAAGAGTTTATAGGGAGCAAAAAATGTGATATAATTTTACAGATACTTAGAGGAGGTCAGGTATGAAAAAAATTATTACCATTCTTCTGGCATTGACGCTTATTTGTGCATATTCAATGCCTCAATGGGTATTTGCGGCGGATCACAGTGCTGGTCAGCATGCAAATATCACTGTCAGGGACAATAACGACGGAACTGACTCGGGAACGGGTACAGGCACGGGCGACACCGGAACAGGGACCGGCACCGGCACAGGGACCGGCTCGTCGAATGATAATAACAGTTCGTCTGGCAATACAAACAGCAATACAAACAAAAATGGATCTTCCGGCACTTCGTCGAACAGCTCGTCGAGTTCTTCGACAAGCAGCAGTTCAGGCACATCGTCGAGTACTTCAACGACGGTACAGTCCAAGCTTAAGAGCGGAGAGGTTTCCATACTGTTCACGGGCGACATCCGTTCTGCTGTCGATTCTGTCAAGATAAGAAACAGCGAAGGCGTCACGAAAAATGTCGGCGGAATAGCGAAGATCGCGTCTAAGATAAGTTCTATAGAACAGTCATATCCTGATTCGTTTATTTTCGATGCCGGAAATTTTACGGGCAATACCATTTTTAGGACAGTGACAGCTTCCAACGGCACTGAGCTCAAAGCACTCGGAAAAGCCGGCTATGATGCTGTAAATCTCGGGTACAACGAATTTAATCTGGGTTCGAATGCGCTCAGGCAGATGATCCTGAGAGGCAAGAACGCGCAGACAAAGACTTCCGCGACAACGACGACGACAACAACATCTTCGACGGCGACAGGCACAACTGCGGCGAATACCAATACTACGGGAATGCCTTACATCGTGGGCCCAGGGGTCAACTGGGACAAGAGCAGCGGCACAAGCGCCAGCAGACTTAAAAGGATTCTCCGTACTTACGGTGCGGCATCATATAAAATAATCGAAAAGGAAGATACTAAAGTTGCGGTCTTCGGACTGATGGATGAAGAGGCTCTGAATGAGGCTTCGAACGGAGGCGTCACTTTCTCTGATTATCTGGATTACGCGAAGGGCGTTATGTCGAAGATCAAGAAAAAGAAACCTGACATGATAGTGTGCCTTGTGAATTGCGGGAAAGACGAGACGGCCAAGGACGGAGCTGCCGGCCTGGCCAAGGATCTCAGTGATGTCGATGTCATGATAACGAGCGGCACGGGAGAAAAGCTTACGGAGGCGGTCACAGAAGGCAATACTACTATAGTATCAGCCGGAACAAGAGGACAGTATCTCGGTCAGCTGCTCATGAAAAAGAAGAGCGGCAGCTATGTCGTGAAAAAATACAAACTTGCCGCGATACAAGCGGATACATCCAGCGATTCAACAGTACAGAGCGTTGTGAATTCAGGCATTTCGAAGATAAACGGCGCTGTGTTCAGAAACTCGGGTTTTTCATATAATACTTCTCTCGGAACAAACAGTTACACGTTCCATACGGCGGCTCAGATGGGCAGCAATGCGGGCGAGGACAAACTCGGCGATCTCCTGGCGGATTCTTTTGCGTATACTGCGAAGCGCGCCGGAACAGATGCCGATGTGGCGTTTATCGCCAGAGGCGAAATCACTGATACGTTATACAAGGGAAGTCTGAAAACTGCGGATATATATAATGCTATGTGTACCGGCGGCAGTATGTCTGAGCCTAAGGGTTATGATCTGGTCTCGTTCTATCTGAAGGGCAGCGAGCTCAGAAATCTGGCTGAGATCGATGCTTCGGTCGCCAATGATACGCCGAAAGCAAGACTTTTCTTCAGCGGATTATCCTATACTGTCAATGAACACAGACTTAAACTTAACAGAGCGACTGATGTCAAACTGGTGAACAGGAACGGGGAGACATCACAGATCAAAAGCGGAAAACTTTACCTGGTTGTCTGCGATACATACTTTACCGGCATAATGGACGATATAATGAGCAAAGGCCACAGCATGCTGCAGATAACACCGAAAGATGCGGGCGGCAATGAACTGGCTGCAGGGAAGTACCTGGCCGTCAGGAACGGGACCCGCAGCGTGAAGAACTGGTATGCTGTATCGAAGTACATCAAATCCAGGGGCGGTGTCCCTGCGTATTATTCGAAGACGCACAACAGAAAGATCCTGTCAAACAGCCTCAGTCCTGTGGCACTGTTCAAGCAGGCGAACAGCTTCGCCCGCATAGTCTATGCCGTTGTGCTCATACCGATAGTTGTCATCATCGGACTTCTTCTCTTCTTCAGACAGAGAAAGAACAGGAGGCGCGGTTACAGCTCGAGCATGTTCGGCAGCGGGCGCGGACGCACAAAGAGGTATAAATCCAAATTCAGATAGAGGAAATAATGGTATTAGTAGCTGCGACGAAAAACAAACATAAGATAGAAGAGATAGAAGCTATTACAGAGAAATTCGGCATGAGCATTATTTCACGAGCAGAAGCGGGAATAGGCGATGATGTTGAAATACCGGAAGACGGTGAGACCTTCGAAGAAAATTCGCGGATCAAAGCGGAAACCGTCATGAAGCTCTGTGGGAAACCGTCGATAGCAGATGATTCGGGTCTTATGGTGGATTGCCTCGGAGGAGCGCCGGGTGTGCATTCGGCCAGGTTCGCAGGCGGACACGGAGATGATGCTGCTAATAATAAAAAACTGACAGAGGCGATCAGAGAGGTGCCGTACGGAGAACGCACGGCCAGATTTGTTTCAGTCATCACGCTCATGTTCCCTGACGGACGAATGATCTCCGCAAGAGGCGAATGCTGCGGACATATGGTCACTGAGCCGAGAGGGGAAAGCGGGTTCGGATACGACCCGCTGTTTGTCCCGGATGGATATGATGAAACTTTCGCAGAACTGGGTGCGGAAGTAAAAAACAGCATCAGCCACAGGAGCCGTGCGCTTTCTGAGCTGGCAGAACTGCTGAGAGCAGAAGGGTTCTAATGACTAGAAGACAGAGATTTTATAAAATGGTGGCGCTTGGCCTGAAACAGATCCGCGATCCTTACTATCAGGGATTTGCGGCTCAGCTTGCGTTCTATTATATGCTGTCTGTCGTACCGACAGTTATCCTGCTCTCTGAAGCTGCAACAGTATTGCTGAGGAGCAATCTGGAGCAGGCAGTGGGCTGGATCATGAAGTTTACGGGAGGCTCGTTCGGCGATACGATCAGATCTCTGATACTGGGAGGATCATCAGCTACATTGAATGTTTTGATGCTGATAGTCGCTCTCTGGGCATCGTCCAGAGCTCAGTTCTCGATGGCGCGTATCTGCAACTTTATGTACAGCGAGGGCAAATTCACCGGCAGCTACTGGTCGGAAAGATTCAGAGCGATAAAGACTATGTCTTTCACAATACTTGCCATGATCCTCGTTCTGGTAGTAATGGTTTTCGGCTCGCAGGGCATAACTCTGCTGTTCAAATTCTGGGGGTTCGAGACCGATGCACAGCAGGCGTGGGGATATATAAGATGGCCGGTTGCCCTGGTTCTGTATATTCTGATGCTGGCATATAACTATTATGTGCTGCCTAAGGAAAAGATAACATTTAAAGAGGTCCTGCCGGGAGCGGCTTTCGCAGGCATGGGCCTGTTGGTGATCACCTTCTTCTATGCGGTTTATCTGACGCGGATAGCTAATTACAATATTATGTACGGATCACTTTCAACGATAGTTGCTCTGCTTTTCTGGTTCTGGTTCCTGGCGTGGGTGCTGGTGCTGGGAGTGCTGTTCAATAAAGTATGGAAAGATACCAAAGATTACAAAAGCTGGGATATGCCGAAGAAATATGATGAATAATTCCACAGGAGGATATTTCCGATGTATGAAAACAGACGATTGAAAAGAATCATGGCCTTGACACTGGCTCTTTGTTTTTGTCTGTTTATTGCGGTCTTTTGTATTTTGATCCGGCAGTATCAGAATGATAACGCCTATAGCAGCGCGACTCATCTTATCGAGCTTAATCGTCAGGGAGGCATCAGCGTCAGGACATCACTGAAAGAACAGCGGCTGACGGCGGTCAATATCGCACATGAAATAGAATCTGGCGCCTATAATGAGAAAACGCTGCCGAAAGCGCTGGTGTATGATAAAAAAATCTGGAATTTCAATGATTTCTATATTTACACAAAAAACGGCCGGTGCATAAACAGCACGGGCAGAAATAAAACCGACGGGAAAACGTCCGAACGTGCCGCTTCCGCGATCAGGAACGGTGAAGCGTTTTTTATTGTCAAATCCAGACTGGAGTATGCAGCGTCTGTTGATACTGATCTGGAGATAAGCGGTTCGCGTATTGTCGCCGTGTCAGCAGTGCTGAATCTGAAAGATCTGCTCGATCGTATCGATTACAAGCCTTTTAACGGCAAAGGAACAACATATCTCACCAGACAGAACGGAGTGCAGATCTGCAGCTCGGGCAGCAATGCGGAAGATGCATATAATGTGCTGTCGCTTTTTGATACGGGAACACTGCAGAATCTGACCGGGAGCAATGCCGGCATCGGCTCCACGATGGAGAAAAGCCGGGAAGGAGCTTTCCTTTATGATCCGGGTTCATCCGGCAGCAGCTACATTATCCTTACACCGATAGTATTTTCGGGGGAGACTCTGTATCTGGTCACGATCGAGGATCAGAGCCTTGTAAACAAAAGCGCCAATGATTTCAGTAAATATCTTGTTATGCTGTTTGTGCTGATCGTGCTGCTTTTTGCCGTTCTTGCGGCCATAGTCGTCAGGATATTCAATAAGAGATCCAGAAAATACAGAGCTGATATCGACAGCCGGGAGAGATTGTTCGATCTGCTGGTATCAAGAACCAGCAACGCGTTTATGCTGCTGATCGAGAACGAGGAAAAACCTGTCTACATAACTTCCAACGTCAGAAAAATACTGTCTGATCAGGCAGTGAAAATACGGCATGAGAACGGAGTGTATCAGCTCGCTGCAGATAATGGGAAATATGACCGTACGATCACGCTTTTAAATGAGGAGCTGTCGAAATGGGACGGCCGCGGTGAGTTCACCAGCGGATATGTTCCCTATGGCCCTGAAGGCGAAGGCGGTTATCTGAAAATGAGCATTTATAATGCAGGCACGGACAGCAGCAGTTCGAAGCAGGAATTTATCGGCATAATACAGGATGCTTCACAGGAATATAAACGTGAGCAGAGTCTGAAAGATGCTCTTGATCTCGCAGACAGTGCGAATCGCGCCAAATCACAGTTCCTGTCCAGTATTTCACATGATATTCGCACGCCGCTCAATGCCATAATCAACACGGCGAAGTTTCTGGGAAATGACCTCAATGATGAAACCAAAGCTCTGGAAGAGATCGATGTGATCCAGAATTCTTCTCTGCATCTGCTCGGACTGATAAATGATGTCCTGGATCTGTCACGCATAGAAAGCGGCAAGATCACATTTACGAACGATTACTTTGATATGAAAGCAGAGATAGATAAAGTACACGGCATTATAGGCAAATTGTGTGAAAGCAAGCAGCAGACTTTTTCTGTGGAGCTGAATGATGTGCGGCATAATGCGCTGATCGGCGATCCCGTCAGATTGAATCAGATACTTATCAATCTGCTTAATAATGCTATGAAATTTACGCCGGAAAACGGAAAAATAAAATTTGAGATAACAGAACTTGACTCTATCAGCGATAAGAATATACCTTTCAGATTCGTTATCAGCGACAACGGGATCGGCATTGCGGACGGCATGATCGACAAAATCTTCGATCCGTTTGCGAGAAGCTCATCGCAGACAGTCGCTAAGACAGAGGGCAGCGGGCTTGGTCTCGCCATCACGAAAAGCTTCGTGGAAGCGCTGGGCGGCAGCATTAAAGTGCAGAGCCGGGAAGGAGAAGGTACGGCATTTACTGTGGAATTGTCATATCGCGCGGACAGCAGCGGCAGAAATGATCATACAGTAATGTCCCATGCGGAGAAAAACGCGCAGAGTTTTGCCGGCATGAGAGCTCTGCTGGCAGAGGACAATGCGGTGAACCGCAGCATTGCGATTACCATATTGTCGAGCTGGGGAATGGAAATCGAATGGGCGGAGAACGGCAGAGATGCACTGCAGATGTATCTTGATAATGAGCCAGGATATTATGATATAATTTATCTGGATATCCGCATGCCTGAACTGGACGGGTACGAAACGGCGGAAGCAATAAGAGCGTCCGCTGCGGAAGATGCAGCGACTATTCCGCTGATAGCGATGACGGCCAATGCTTTCGCTGAAGATATCGAGAAGGCCAGACTGGCGGGAATGAACAGACATATATCAAAGCCGATCGATGTAGATACATTGTTTGAGGTTACGATGCAGTTTGCAGGGAAGTAAGGGAACAGGAGAATATTTATGAACAGGATAGCAGCGGTTGTTCTGACACTGGTTCTGTGCGCAGTGTTACTTTACGGATGCGGCAGTATTTCCGGGTCACTGCCCGATGAGATCAGTTCAAACGACATTACGACAATGACGCCGGTCAGCAGGAATAAAATGACTGTCAGCATACGCGCCGAATATAACGTAAACAACGAGGCGATACGGAAGGCGCTGGCGGAGAAATTTCCGGATATAAATTTCATATCTGTATTTCACTGTTCACAGCAGACACAGTATGAACTGATGCAGTCGCTGTCGGGAGGAACTGCTGAGGACATAATTATTTCTCCGAATATGAAAGCGGTTTCAGGCACGGCGTCAGGGTATCTTCTGGATCTGTCCGCCTGCGATTTTGTGGACAGATATAAGGGGAACGCGCTGGAAGAATGCCAGCTGAACGGGAAACTATATTATCTGCCGGGGCCTTCTTCGGTGTACGGGATCGTATATGACAAAACGATGTTCAGGAAACACGGATGGAAGATCCCGAAAAGCTATACTCAGTTTATAAGTCTGGTCAAGAAAATCGATGCCTCCGGGATAAGAGCAATACAGCCTACATGTGTATATCCGCGTCAGGCTCAGCTTGTTCTGACGATGTTCAGCTATCAGAACCAGTTCAGCGGTGTGGACAACGCAGTATGGCTGGAAAATTATCAGACGGGGAAATCCCGTATGTCAGGACATATGGACGGCGTGCTGAAGCGGTACAGGGAACTGAACCGCGCAGGCGTGATCAAAGCCTCTGACTTTCAGATGCAGCCCGGAAACAGAAGCACTATGATGTATAAGGATCATACGTGCGCCATGATAATCGAGACGGAACAGGCGGAAAGATACGCCGAGCAGATGAATTCCGACCATGAATATGGTATGTTCCCGTTCTGGAGCGCAGACAGTCAGGATGCGGATTATTTAATGACATCTCCTAATTATTATATAGGGATCAACAAGTCCCTGGAAAACAACAGCAAAAAGCTCCAGGCGGTCAAAAAGGCCGTTGATTATCTGAGCAGTGCCGAAGGGCAGGAAGCTGTCAACGGCAAAGACTCCAATCTCCTTTCCAACATACGCGGAGTAAAATATGAAAAGACCTCGTTCAATGCCGGTATCATGAGCACGGTCAAAAAAGGCAACCTGGTTCGGGAAGTGGATTTCATGAATTCCGGCAATGCCAATCCTGTGGAAAAGGAATTATGTCTTGATCTGCCGCAGTATCTCAGCAGTAAAATGTCCGCACGCGCGCTGATGGCGGATTGTGACAAAGTGCGCAATGAGACTTTGTCAAAAGGTATCGATAAGGGTGAACTGATCGGCAAAGCGCAAAAAACATTTTCTGTTGCCGAAACCGCGAATTTCATTGCCGCGGCGCTGAAGAATAAAGCAGGTGCCGATATAGGGCTTTGTTATGCCGGGAATATACACAGAGGCATGGTCGGCAGGATATATAAGGGGAATATTTATGCTGCCGATGTTTCATCTCTGTCTTTGTCTGTAGGTGTGGCCGGTACGGATCCTAATGATAAAAAGCTGTGGCTTGTCTCGATGACAGGATCACAGATCAGATCTCTTCTGGAAGAGGGCTATAAGTATGATCCGAATGACGGTGTGCCGAATATACCGTACTATGTTGCCTCCGGCCTGAAGATCACCTTTGCGCCGTGGAGAGACGAAAAAATCGTGTCGGTAAAGATGACAGACGGAAGCAGCCTGCAGAATGACAAAACATACAAAGTAGCACTCTGGGGCTGGCCTTTTGAGAAGAAATGCGCAGGGAAGTTACTGAAAACATATGATGAGACCAGTGAACAGATAATATCTGCCGCCATTAAAAAAGCCGGTACCGTGGCGCCTGCGGATAAAAAAGAATTTATCATTGATTATGATTATTAGAAAACAGCAGTAATATAAAAGCCTGTCAGCAGATACGTGCCCGACAGGCTTTTTCTCAGTGATGATTAGATCTATCTTTTGTTTCTGATTATTCTTGCCCTGATTATTCCTTCGATCTGGAAAACAGCATCCAGTACTTCAGAGTCGATGTCGCCGTCGACATCGACAAGGTTATAGGCATAATCGCCCTTGCTCTTGTTAGTGAGGTCTCTGATGTTGATGTTGAGATCCGAGAACACGGTTGTGATTTTATTCAGCATCGTAGGAATATTTTTATTCATGATGCAGACACGAGCCACAGCTTCAGGATCGAGTCTTCCCATTGTGCATGTCGGATAGTTGACAGAATTCTGGATGTTGCCGTTTTCCAGGTAATCCATCAGCTCTTCCGCAGCCATGATCGCGCAGTGCTCTTCTGCTTCCTGCGTCGAAGCGCCGAGATGCGGAGTATTGATAACTCTGTTGTGATTGGCTATCGCATCCGTAGGGAAGTCTGTCACATATCTGGACAGTTTGCCTTCATCGAGAGCTTCGATAAGAGCTTTTTCGTTCACGAGACCGTCTCTGGCAAAATTAAGAAGAACTGCGCCTTCCTTCATCTGTCCGATACGTCTGCTGTCTATCATTCCCTTTGTGCTGTCATTGACAGGAACATGGATCGTCACATAGTCGCATCTCGGGAGCATAGCCGCCAGATCGTTCATGACCGGGATCTTGTGAGAAAGCGCATGGGCAGATGTAAGATTGATGTACGGGTCGTATCCGATGACTTTCATATGGAAATTCTTGCATGTGTTGGCGACCATTACACCGATCGCTCCGAGTCCGATGACGCCGATGACTTTGCCTTCGAGTTCACGTCCTGCGAACTGCTTCTTGCCTTTTTCCGCCTGGGCCATTACATCTTTGTCGAGACCCTGAGTCCATTTGATGGCTTCAGGAATATTCCTGGCCGACATGAGAAGTCCCGCCATGACAAGTTCCTTGACTGCATTGGCATTTGCGCCCGGAGCGTTGAAGACTACAATACCCTGTTCCGAACATCTGTCGATAGGAATGTTGTTGACTCCCGCGCCGGCTCTGGCAATAGCCATAAGGTCTTTGCCAAATTCCATATCGTGCATTTTCTGGCTTCTTACAATAATACCGTTTGCATCAGCCGGATCGTCAACGAAGGAATAATCGTTGGACAGCCTGTTGAGGCCAGCCGGTGATATTTTGTTTAGAGTTGCTATTTTATACATTTTTCCACCTCAATATAATAATATAATGGGACTATTGTAACACTTTACGTTACTGGGGTAAAGTGCTATAATACCTGCATATTGGTAATTTTTCATTAAATCAAAAGCTGCATTGGCAGCAGGGGAGTGTCAAACATTGAGTGAGAAAAGAGTATTCAATTTTTCGGCCGGACCTTCGATCCTTCCTCTGGAAGTATTGAAAGAGGTACAGGCCAATCTGATCGATTATAAGGGTACAGGCGAATCCGTCATGGAGATGAGCCACAGATCCAAGGAGTACAAGCAGATAATCGAGGACGCAGAGGCAGATCTGAGGAAGCTTATGGGAATTCCGGACAATTACAAGGTCCTGTTCCTTCAGGGAGGCGGCACACTGCAGTTCTCCATGGTTCCGATGAATCTTCTCCGCAATTCCAAAAAAGCCGACTATGTCGTTTCAGGCGCCTGGTCGAAAAAAGCGGAAAAAGAAGCTGAAAAATTCGGCGATATAAAGATCGCCGCTGATTCTGCAGATAGAAATTATGCTTATGTTCCGAAAGTGACAAAAGATGATTTCAGAGCGGATGCGGATTATGTGTATATCTGCTTCAACGAAACCATCCACGGGAACCATTTCAATTACATACCTGATACGGGAGATATTCCGCTGGTATGCGACATGAGCTCATGCATACTTTCGGAAGAAGTGGATGTATCAAAGTTCGGACTTATTTTCGCGGGCGCACAGAAGAACATCGCGCCGGCAGGTCTCACGATCGTGATCATCAGAGATGATCTGATCGGATTTGCCGCTGACGACTGCCCGGTATACCTCGATTACAAGATCCACGCGGAAAAGGATTCCATGTATAATACGCCAAACTGCTGGAGCATATATGTAGCAGGAGAAGTATTTAAGCATATCCTTGCCAACGGCGGAATAAAGCCGCTGCACGAAACGGACGTCAAAAAGGCCGGCATGCTTTATGACTGCATCGATCAGAGCAGCATATTCACAGCAGCCGTCGATAAGGATTCCAGATCTCTGATGAATGTTGATTTCGTATCGGGAGATCCTGAACTGGACAAGAAATTCGTGGCGGAAGCAAGAGAACGCGGAATGATCAATGTCAACGGACACAGATCCGTAGGCGGTATGAGAGCCAGCATATTCAATGCAATGCCTGTCGAGGGTGTTGAAGCTCTTGTGAAATTCATTAAAGATTTTGAGAAGGATCAATGAGAAAAAGAGTAATTTCATTTTTATTAGCTTTTACGGTACTGCTTGTTTTTCAGGCAGTACCTGTTTATGCTGCGGCGGATGACAGTTCGCCTCAGACGGTATGCACGTCGGATATCCTGATAGATGCCGATTCGGGCCAGGTGCTTTATGAAAAGAATGCAGACAGGCTGCTGCAGCCGGCAAGCCTTACCAAAATGATGACATGCCTGCTGGCGATAGAGCATTATAAAGGCGATCTCGATCAGAAGATCACTGTGCCGAAAGAGGCAGTGGGCGTAGGCGGTAACAGCCTGGATCTCAAGGCGGGCGAAGTGTTTACCGTGCGTCAGCTCCTTTACGGGATGATGCTCCACAGCTGCAATGATGTGGCGGTATGCTTTGCCGTAAACATTTCGGGAAGTGTCAGTGCGTTTGCCGATGAAATGAATGCCAGAGCCAAGGAAGTCGGCGCAGTGCATACGAACTTCATCAATCCTAACGGACTGACTGAAAGCAGCAGTCATATTACAACGGCTCACGACATAGCGCTTATCGCGCAGGAATGCATGAGGAACGCAACGTTCCGCAAAATCGTCAAAACACCGAGATATACTATTCCTGCCACTAATATGAGCAAGGAAAGAAAAGTTAAAACCACCGATCAGCTTCTTGTCGGGACCAAGTTCAGCGTCACGGTCAACGGCGTCAAAAGATATGCAAGATATAAATATGCGACCGGAGTAAAGACGGGACTTATGCCGACTGCCGGATACTGCTTCTGCGGCGCGGCGACGAAAAACGACATGGATCTTATTGCTGTCGCCATGAAAGGTTCTGCGGATCAGGACAGGTTCGCCGATGTGATCTCCATGTTCGACTACGGCTTTGACAATTACCACACGGTGCAGCTGCTGGGCAGAGGAGACAGCGCCGGGCATGTCTGGATCAGAAACGGACATTACACGCGCGTTGAGGCAGTCGCGAAAAACGGTGCTTTTGTGACGCTGACCTCCAACGAGGCGGATGATCTGGCGACGAGCAAGGTCGTGCTGAAGAAAGGGTTAAAGGCGCCCCTGAAGGCCGGGACCGTCGTAGGTAAGGTCAAGCTTTATGAGGACGGCACGAAAGTCGGCTCGGAGGATGTCGTGCTCGCGAAGACAGTTGCAGTCGGAGGCCCGTGGTCCGCGATATATATTTCGGATCATGTGTTTATCGGAGGCGTGATATTACTCATAACCCTTCTCATTCTGATAACGGTCATCGGCCGACGCCGCCGCATCAGAAAAAGACAGCGGGAAGAAAGACGGCGCAGGGAAAAAGAGAAGCGGGCTATGGAAATAGCAAGAGAGCGTGCGGCTCAGCAGAAACGAAACAATAATCGTGATTGGCCTTTCTGATATGTGATATCATAAACATGCGGGAGACTGAAAATGTTCGACATACAGGAAAATCTGAAAAAACTCCCGGCTAAACCGGGAGTTTATATTCACAGAGATAAACTGGGGCAGGTGATTTATGTAGGGAAAGCAATTTCTCTGAAGAACCGCGTGCGCCAGTACTTCCAGTCGTCCAGAAACATGGATCCGAAAGTCCGCGCTATGGTGAGCCATATTGCGGAATTCGAATACATCGTCTGCGGAAGCGAGATGGAAGCTTTCATCCTGGAAAACAATCTCATCAAGAAATACATGCCGCAGTACAATATATTACTGCGTGACGACAAGACCTATCCTTACATCAAAGTCACGACCGGGGACGATTTCCCGCGTGTTGTGAAAACAAGGATAATCGGCAGGGACGGAGCAAAATACTTCGGCCCTTATTCCGATGCGGGCGCCGTCAATCATATCGTAGATCTGCTCGGGACTATATATCATCTCAAGAGATGCACCAAAACCGATTTTCCGCAGGGCTGGCGGCCGTGTCTTAATTATCATATCGGCCAGTGCGATGCTGTCTGTATGGGCAAGGTCACGAAAGAGGAGTATGCTGAGAGGATAAAGTCCGTACTGGAGTTTCTGAACGGCAGGAACCGTAAGATAGGGGATTATCTCGAGGAGAAAATGCTGGCGGCATCAGAACGCCTCGATTTTGAAGAGGCGGCCAGGTACCGCGATTATCTGCTGGCGGAAAAAGCGCTCGGTGAAAAACAGCGAGTGGTGATGAAGACTGACAAGGATATGGATGCAGTAATGTACGCGGGTTCCGGGCATGTCGTGCTGTTCTATGTGCGCGACGGTAAACTTTCCGGACGTGAGACTTTTTCGATGAAAGTGCAGGAGGGCGAAAAACCGGAAGCCGTGCTCTGCCAGTTCATGAAGCAGCATTACAGCATCCAGACGGGCGGACCGGGAGAGATCCTGGTGAAAGTTATGCCCGACGAGGCGGAGATGATAGAAGAATATCTTGGAGGCCTTTGGGGACGCCGGGTGAAAATCATCAAACCTGAGCGGGGCGAAAAGAGAGCACTGCTGGAGCTGGCTGTCAGGGATGTCGCTGAAATGACCAAGACTATAGAAGAACGCGAGAAGAACAAAGAAGAGCGCAGGAACGAACTCGGAAGCGAGATGCACAGTGTTCTTTCGAAACTGCGCAGCATGCCGGAATATGCGGGCAAGGAATACCGCGTCGAGGCTTATGATATTTCCAATACGAACGGAGTGGATACGGTAGGAGCGATGGTCGTGTTCGAAGGGCTTAAGCCTGACCGGAAGTCGTACCGCCGCTTCAGGATCCGTACGATAGAAGGGCCCAACGATTACGGCAGCATGCAGGAAGTACTGTACAGAAGATTTAAAAGAGCCCGGGCCGGAGATCCGGGGTTTTCACGCCTGCCGGATGCACTGCTGATAGACGGGGGCCGGGGGCATGTAGGAGCCGCACTCGATGTGGTAAGAGCTATGAAGGCGGATATTCCTGTTCTGGGGATGGCCAAAGACGACAGCCACCGTACGCAGGCTCTGGTTTATATGAAGGACGGAAAATTCGAGGAAGAAGAGCTGAAGGAGCATCCGCTTCTGTTCAGATATATGGGGACGATACAGGAAGAGGTACACCGCTTCGCCATAGATTATCACAGGGGCGTCAGAAGCAGGCGGACATTCGCTTCCGCGCTGGATGAGATCGAGGGCATTGGACCGGTGAAGAGGAACGCGCTGTTCGCTCATTTCGGGAGCATCGATAAAATCAGAGATGCGTCACCGGCAGAGCTGGCTGAGGTCGAAGGCATCACGCCCGCGCTGGCAGAACGGATAAAAGAGTTTTTTGTTGAATATCGGAGCAGTAAATGATATAGTAAATGAATAAATAACAGAACACAGTATTTACGGAGGATAATCATGGCAGAAGATAACAAAACGCCTGAAGAAGAAGTTGAAATGATAACACTCGAATTCGACGATGATACATCGGTCGAATGCGAGATCATGGGTGTCTTTGATGTAGACGGCAAAGAATACATCGCACTTATCCCGGATGATGATTCGGACGACGTATATATTTACGGATATACCGAAGTTACTGACGACGAATTCAACATCACGGATATTGAAGACGAAGCCGAATTTGAGAAAGTCACAGCTGTATTTGATGAAATGATGGCTGACGGACTGGCTGAAGAGGAAGACGGCGGGGAGGATCAGTAGACCTGCGGTCTTCAAGTAAACAATCGTTTTTCGGAAGCGCTTCTGCGTGTGCATTTTACGTGCATGCAGAGCGCTTTTTACGGGAGAGAAATAATGAAAAAATATGATATCATCGTGGCGGGTTCGGGTGCTGCGGGAGTATTCCTGTCCTACGAGCTCACACGCATAAAAAACAATGCCAGCATCCTGATAATCGATAAGGGTGCGCCTGTTGAGGAGCGTATATGCCCTATATCGGCGGGCAAGAGCAAAACATGTATAAAATGTACACCATGCCATATCATGAACGGATACGGCGGCGCAGGCACACTTTCCGACGGGAAATATAATATTACTACAGAGTTCGGCGGAGATCTGCATCGTTATCTCGGCCGTGCGAAAGCTATGGAGCTTATGGAGTATGTGGACAGCGTGCTCTGCGAAAACGGCGGGGCGGAGGCCAAGCTTTACTCCACCGAGAATTCGGATCTGAAGACGCTGGCTCTCAGAAACAATCTCCATCTGCTGCAGGCCAAAGTGAGACATCTGGGCACCGACAGGAATGCGAAGATACTGCAGACGCTGTTCGATCAGACTAAGGAACGTGTGGATTTCATGTTCCGCACATGTGTCGATTCGGTCGATGTCAGGGGCGACCATGATTTTGTGATAACTACGAGTAAGGGCGATGAATTCGAGTGTAGCGATCTGGTCCTGGCCACGGGCCGTTCAGGCTCCAAATGGATATCGAAGATCTGTGAGGAAAACGGCATAGCGCAGAAAAACAACCGCGTGGACATCGGCGTGAGGGTCGAACTGCCGGCCGAGATATTCAAGCCGATAACGGATGCGGTTTATGAAGCTAAGCTCGTTTACAAGACAGATAAATATACTGACATGGTCAGGACTTTCTGCATGAATCCTTACGGAGAAGTCGTAGCTGAGAATACGAACGGGATCATCACAGTCAATGGACACAGCTATGCGGACGAGGGACTGAGAACGGAAAACACCAATTTCGCGCTTCTGGTTTCGAACAAGTTTACGGAACCGTTTGAAGACAGCAATGAGTACGGCGAATCTATCGCCAGGCTTTCGAACATGCTCGGCGGCGGTGTCCTCATGCAGAGGTTCGGAGATCTCGTCAAGGGCAGAAGGAGCAGTGAGCGGAGGATGGAAAAGTGTTTCACACGTCCTACACTGCAGGCGACGCCGGGAGACCTTTCGCTCGTTATCCCGAAGCGTCAGCTCGACAATATCATTGAGATGGTATATGCACTCGACAAGATCGCGCCGGGAACAGCGAATGAAGATACGCTGCTGTACGGCGTCGAGGTCAAATTTTACAATTCAAAAGTTGAAGTCGATAAAAATCTCGAAACGAAGGTCAGAGGCCTTTATGCCCTGGGCGACGGTTCAGGCGTTACGCATTCGCTTTCGCAGGCCTCGGCCAGCGGTGTGTATGTCGGACGCATACTGGCGGAAAAATATAAATAATGAGGATATAAAAAATCCGGAGGCGCGCACGACAGCCGCTTCCGGATTTTATTATGCTGTTTAATATAAGGTGAAGGCGAGTTTGGATCCGTTCCATACATCGAGGTCGATATGCTTTACGCCTCCGCTGTATCCCTTCATGATGCCGCTGTACGAATACTGGCAGAATGTCCATTCGCGTCCGCCGGACAGAGGCTGCGAGAATGAGCTGTCTGCGATCCAGATGTCGTTGTCGTAGCGGTTCTTGATAAATCTCTTATAGATCGAAGGGGTCGTATAGAGCACCGGATCCATGCCGTACTTGGATTTGACCGCCTTGATCAGAGGAGTGAGTATCGCATCGACAGACGCCTGATTGACAGTGACCGCATTATAATTCCCGTAATATTCAACGTCGATGACCGGCGGGAGCATGTTGTGTACTTTGGTGACTGTTCCCGTGAAGTTGGCCGCCTGCGCCTCTCCGCTGCTTTCGAAACTCATGAAATGATATGCGCCTATCCTGAGGTCTGTGGACTGCGCATTCGTCCAGTTCGCTGTAAACTTGCTGTCGACATGCGAGGAGCCTTCTGTCGCTTTGATATAGGCAAAAGCAATATTCTGGTCAGCAAGTGTATTCCAGTCGATCGTTCCCTGATATGAGGATACATCGACGCCTCTGATCTGATAGCTGATCGAGTCGTTCGACACGGTAGGGACGTTGATCGCATTCCTGATGATTATTATTCCGCGCACAGCAAAAAATACCAGAACGACAGCGGCGGCAAACGCTATCATTCTTCTCGTCTGGGGTGATATTTTGATTTTATTTATTCTGATACGTTTCCGAGAACGTTTTTTTGTTTTCTTTTTCATAGAAAACAGCATACCACATGCGGAGTGAAAATCAAAAGTAAAATTAAAGTTTCTTTTAAGCTTGTTAATATATCATGGCCGTAGAAATTATAAATACGACAAAACAATTATACAAAACGGAGGCAACACATGTATATAATGAAAAACGCTCTTGGCAATATCAAGAGATCCAAGGGACGATCCGCACTTTTCGGTACGATAATATTCATTATCGCACTCGCGGCGTGTCTCGCACTTTCAATAAGAGCGGCGGCGGATA
>JALCRY010000037.1 GCA_022652985.1 Eubacteriaceae bacterium
GAAGATCCATTTAAATAACCCCTTTGAGGGGTAGCCAAAGTGGCAAGAGCAATGTGGCTTGAACAAAGTTAAAGCCAGCGCCTTGAGACGCCGGCTGGTAATCCGGGGCTTATAGCCCTGGAGCAAACCACCCTTTTTAAGGGTGGTCATGATTTTTTGCATTATTTATATAAAGTGTTACAATAGATACATGATGAAGTTAAGACCTGAGATTTCAGTTATAATACCGGTTTATAACAACGAGAGTTACTTGAGTGATACTCTCGATTCTTTGCTTGCGCAGACTTTCAGGGACTTTGAAGCTATCGTTGTCAATGACGGATCAGAGGACGGTACTGAAGCGATAATCGACAGATATGCAGCAAGAGACAAGCGCATCAGAAAACTCAGCTGTGAACACAGGGGAGTGTCTGGCGCGAGGAATGCGGGGCTGCAAGCTGCAAAAGGCAGATATGCAGCATTCCTGGACGGAGATGACGTGCTTCCTGAAAATGCCTACCGCGATCTTTACGCGGGTGCGGTCAATTCGGAAGCAGATCTGGTAGTTGGAGTTTACGAACGCCTCGACGGCATCAGTCTGCATGTAAATGAGCGGACTATGAAACTCGCTGCCAAGAAGAAGATCTATCCGTGGGACAAAGACCTGGTCCACAGTTTCGAAGTATGGAACAAGATGTTCAGCATGGACATTATCAGAAAGAACAATATACGCTTTGAAGATTACAAATATCTGGAAGACGTTATTTTCACATATTCTTTTCTGCAGCACACTGATAAGATATCAGCGGTAAAATCTGTTATTTACAAGTACTGCCGAAGACTGGCGATTTTTATCCCGAGCGCGACCCAGGCGATGACAGGATCGATGATGACAGACGCCTTCAAGGCGCTGGACCGCATAGAGGAGATCACCGCATCGTGGCCGCAGGATTTCCATAAGGAAATGCAGTACCGTTTTACCAATGCGATACTGATACGTGAATACTACCGTCATATATGGAAACTTGATGACGGGACGGCGGAGAAGCTCGTAAACAGAATAAACGAGATCATTCCGCAGCTCGATCCTGCAAAAAAAGACCGCATAATAGCTAAGTGCTATGATCTCGAGATGGAGAACGGTTTCAGGACGCGCGATGAAATAATCGGATCGCCGCTGATAACGATATATATAACCGGCGATGTCAGCGCGGAATGTGTCAATGATCTGCTGGCTTCACTTTACGGACAGAACTGTCCTAACTTTATCTGTGTGGTCGACAGTGCGATCGCGTTCGCTATAGATGATAAATACAGCGAGCTGGGCAATATCCGCTTCGGGCTGACCAGAGAACTGCCTGACAGCGCATATGTGCTGTATGCCGACTGCGACATGATGTTTGACGTTAATACACTTTCCGAAGTGTATCTCGAACTTTCGAATGACGGCTCTGATATGGCAGTAATGTCGGCGGTCGATATCGACGGCAAGATCATCGGCGGCTTCGAAGGGTGCATGGGGAACAAGCTTGTCCGTACACAGGCCCTGCGTGACCTTGATTTTTCGTTCAAATGGGCGGATGCATTCAAGCTTACGGAAAAGCTGAGCCACGTAGATGTCAAAGATCATGCTATAATATTGAAATCATAATTTTGGAGGATAAAATGGCTAAAATCAATGCAATGAAACTTATGTCCGCTAAATCACAGCTGGGAAAACTCAAGAGCGAACACCCGCAGGTGATCGAGTTCGGAGGAAAGATCCGCGACAATGCAATTGTGCCGGGGACCAAATTTACTATTACTGCAGTCACTCCGGACGGAAAGCAATATGATACGGATTTCGAACTCACATCATTTGATGCTGACCTGGTCAACGGGCTCATGAAATAATAACTGATATGATTGAAAAATGACCGCTTCTCCTCAAGGGAAACGGTCATTTTTTTTAAGCATCTTTTCTGTCTATATGCGGGGTGTGGTCATCACCCTCGTTTTTCGTCATTTTCACTTTGCGTTTGCTTTCAGCCAGAATAAATTCGGCGAGACGGGTCGTTTCTTCGGATCCGCCGGTATCGATATACTTATTCAGGAAACCGTATAGACGGTCATAGTTATAAGTATCGCAGGTGATTGCTTCCTCGACTTCTGCAGCTGTGCGGCAAACCGGTCCCGGCATATCTTTTTTATAGTCCAGGCTGAACGGATGCTCCGCTGCAAACCTGTCCAGGTCATACGCGTAAAGATATATCGGCTTTTTAAGGACGGACGCATCAAATACCATATTGGAATAATCAGTGATGATCGCATCCGCCACAAACAGCATTTCAAAAGTGGTGAATTTATGGTCGATGATCGGACCTTTGGTCAGGATATCCATATTTGAATTAGGATGGTTCTTGACAATAATATTTATTCCTTCGTGCGCGCATAAAGCATTGAACAAAGCTTTTGATTCTATGTTGTGTTCCTTCTGGTTGGTCCTGAGAGTAGGACAGTACAAAATATTTTTGCCTTCTCTGAGTTTCGGGTAAGCGGCAAAGATACGCTCTTTCATTTTCTTTCCATAGCTCTTGTTTTTCAGAAGTTCGACTTTCGGTACAGGATGTACAAGTATTTTATCCTTCGGATATCCGTATGCCGCTGCTGCTTCGTCGATGCCGCCCTCGCCGTTGACAGTGACAAAATCATAGCCGCGGTGCAGATGCAGTGAACGTACCTGCGAAGACGTGTAGCCTGAAGGCGTGTCGACAGCCGACAGATCGTGCTTTTTGATAGTCCCGGTGTACGGCGGGATATAAACGATAAGGATCCAGGGTTTATGCCTCAGTACATTGATCGGATATATGACAGAATCCGTAATGATTATTTCAGAAGTAGCCAGCATGGCCATTTGTGAAAATATATGAAGGAAATAGCTGAATGATTTGTTTTCAGGCACGCACATGTGGCCGACAAGATAGTCGGGGCGCTGCCTGCGGAGTTCTGCTATAAGCATAGATGCATCCTTGGAAGGTTTTGTCGATCTGCTGCTCATAAAAACTATTTTCTTTTGTGTCGGCATGAACTTCATAAAAAAGTAGACGATTTTCATGATAACACGCTCTAAAAAAGACGGCATTTTCTTCTCCTTGATTTGCACATTATTTATACACCTCAGTATAACCAATTAGAAGATTGTTTTCAAGAACAGTACGGTGACAAATATTGACAATATAGCAGGTATAAGGTAAAATATGGTAATTATAGATAAAGGAGGAAATTTTGAAAAGGAAATTCTGCAGAGAATATGAAGAACACGATATTCCCTGTGTCATCGAAAGAAAGAAGATAGGTGTCCTTGGTATGGGGCCGGGCGCCGGAGCGACTTTCGTAGCATTATCGCTGGCCGCCGAGGCGGCGCGCACTTGTGGGAAAGCCGTTGCCTTTGCTGAGCTCATTACGTATTACTGCGGCAAATCCATGACATATGAGATCCTGGGGATGGACAAGCGCTTCAGAACGAGACATTTCGAATGTTTTTATTCAGAGCTGGCCGGGGGAAGATATATCAGACAGCTGAAGAACATGGATCAGATGGTGAACTGGGCCCTGGCGGTGCCGGCTGAAATGTCTGCCGGCCTTGAACTGTCTGCTGCGGACGAATCAAGGCTTGTCAATAATATATACGGAGACATCGTTATATGCGATCTCGGCGGCAGCTTCAATGAAAAAAGGATACGGGAAATGGATGTTGTCGTGTGCGTCGTCGACCCGCTTCCTTCCAGGCTGATCGCCAATCATGATATGTTCGCCTGTCTGCGGCAGGAAGAAAAAAACGGAGCCGATATTCTGTGGGTGATAAACAGGATGAACAGCGGCATCAATATGCGCTGCTTCCGGGATTATCTCAGACTGAAGGATGCAGTCAGGATCCCGCTGGTGCCGCTGGAATATCTTTATACAGCGGAATATAACTGCAGGATACCGATAGATCAGCGCGAAGTCAGGAAGGAACTGGCGGGCGTTTTTAAGGAAATCATCACATATACAACATAATGTATGGCACAAGCCCCAAAAATATTGTTTTTATACATTATATATGGTAAAATATTTTGTGGTAAAAAATGGCTATTTTGGAGGAGAAGATGATCGCATTCGACCATGTGACAAAACGATATGAAGACAATGTCGGGCTCGATGATGTCAGCATTAACATTGATACTGGCGAATTTGTTTTTATAGTGGGACCGAGCGGAGCCGGAAAATCGACCTTTATCAAGCTGATTTTAAAGGAGATAGATGCCGATGAGGGCAGCATCATTGTCAATGGCAATGAGGTCACAACTATGTCGAACCGCATGATACCTTCGCACAGACGCAATATAGGAATTGTATTTCAGGATTTCCGTCTTCTGGCCAACAAGACGGTTTTTGAAAATGTGGCTTTTGCCATGGAGATCACGCACCAGACGGCGCGTACCATCAAAAGGCAGGTTCCTCCTGTGCTGGGACTTGTGGGGATCGGTTCTTACGGAAACAGATATCCTGATGAGCTGTCAGCAGGAGAGCAGCAGAGAGTCGCTATTGCCAGAGCGATAGTAAACAGGCCTACTGTGCTTATTGCCGACGAGCCGACGGGAAATCTCGATCCTGATACCGCCTGGGAGATCATGAAGCTGCTTGAACGAATAAATGAAAACGGAACGACGATACTGATGGTCACGCATGCTAAGGATATTGTCGATAGAATGGATAAAAGAGTTATTGCCATAGATAACGGAAAGATAATCCAGGATGAATACGGCAAGTATGATTATCATGACAGCCTCCTGAGCAACAATCCTCAGAATCTTTTTGAGCAGGCTGCTGATGAGCGTCTGGGCGAGATCGGCGTTAAGAATACGCAGAAGAAAGCCGCACCGGTGAAAAAGCGCAGCAGATCCGAGATCAGGGCAGATCTCAGAGAAGAGAAGGATAAAGAAAGACGCGAAAAGGCGCGCCGAAAGGCTGAGGCGGAAAGAGCCAGGGAGCAGGCAAAGGCAGACGCCGAAGAAAAGAAAAAAGAGAAGAAAAGGGAAAAGCGCCTGGCCAAAGGAGATATGAATCTTTCCCGGGACGAGATAGCGGAAGCTCTGGCAGCAGCGGCTGCGGAAGCGGAAGAGAACGCACGCCGGGAAGCGGAGCTCGCATATACGCCTCATGATAAGGACAATGAGGAAGGCGGTGATGACTGATGCTCGGAAGACTGAAGTACACGGTCAGCCAGGCTTTCAAGCAGATAGGCCGCAACAAGGCGATGTCTTTTGCTTCAGTGTTCGCTATTACTGCGATGCTGCTGATACTCGGGATGTTCTTTGTGATAATAATAAATGTCAATACGGCGACCGAGTCTATCAAAAATGATTATGACTCGATAGAAGTATTCCTGGAGGATTCGGTGACGACTTCGGGAATAATGGATATGAAGGATCAGATCGCTTCCTGGGACAATGTGGAGAAAGTGGATTATGTACCGAAAGCCCAGGCGATGAAAACGCTGAAGGCAAGATGGGGCGACAAAGGCTATCTTCTGGACAGTCTGAAGACGAATCCGCTTCCGAATTCGCTTATCGTGAAAGTAAAGGATCTGAACGCGGCAGAAGATACTGTGACTGCCGTGAGCGCGCTCAAGGGAGTGGAAGATGTAAACTATTACAAAGATACCGTTGATAAACTGCTGAAAGTGACGCACGGACTGCAGACAGCCGCGCTTGTCATTATGGGCTTCCTGATCATAGTATCGATAGTAGTCGTTTCAAATACGATCAAGCTGACTGTTTTCAACAGAGCTGAAGAAATAAGCATTATGAAATATGTCGGCGCAACAAACTGGTTCATTAGAGGGCCGTTCCTGGCGGAAGGCATTATTATCGGATGCTTTTCGGCACTGGTATCGGCAGGAATAGTTGCACTGATATACGGCAGGGTCGCGGCGGCCATCGGCGATAAGATGTTGTCGATGATGTCGGTCCCGCTGGTGCCTGTCGGTTTCCTGTCATATAATCTTGTCTGGATATTCCTGGCGCTCGGTATAAGTATCGGCGCGTGGGGCAGCATAATATCCATGCGCAGGTTCCTTGATACGTGAGTGATCGGGAGGGAGTTATGAGAAAGAAAACAAGTATAATATTGGCGGTAATACTTGCAGTCTGTATGACTTGCTCAGTGCCTGCATATTATGTCCGCGCCGACAGCATCAACGATCAGATCGATCAGAAACAGAGCGAACTGTCTTCCGGTCAGAGCAAGCTGGCGCAGGTGGCAGAACAGCTGAATGAAATACAGGGCAAAATAGACAAAACAGAAGCGCAGCTGAGCAGTCTCAATAAAAAGGTCGATGCCCAGGAAGTCAAGATAAATAAGATGGCTGCCAGGATCAGGAAGCAGAAAAAGAAGCTCGATGAATCGCAGGATCAGCTGGACGGGCGTCTGCGCAACATGTACAAGAGCGGCAGCGTCGGTTTTGTACAGGTGATTTTATCTTCGGATGATGTGACGGAACTGCTTTCAAATATCGCGATGGTCAAAAAGATTTTTGAGAATGACCAGAATGTCGTAGAGACCATGACGGCTAAATATAATAAACTCAAAACACAGCAGAAAGAACTCAAGGAAATGCAGGCTGATCTCAAGGCTCAGAAAAGTGAGATCACGGCTAAAAAAAGTACGCTGAGTTCCCAGAAGTCTGAGCTCAGTGCAAAAAAGAATACTATTGCTGCGAGCAATGAAAAGATTTCCGGAGAGATATCCGAACTGCAGGATGAGGCGGATGAACTGGCGAATACCGGCAACGGGAGCAGCGGAGGAAGCTACAGCGGCGGGGCGCTGGCGTGGCCGTGTCCTTCATGTTCAAACATTTCCTGCGGATTCGGCTGGCGGAATTGTCCGTTCCACGGATGGGAATGCCACACGGGAATAGATATCAGCGCCAGCTACGGAGCTTCTATAACTGCGGCCGCTTCGGGAACAGTCACGATAGCATCTTATTACGGCAGCTTCGGCAATGCTGTTAAAATCAGTCACGGCGGCGGCATCTGCACATTGTACGGACATTGCAGCAGACTGCTCGTCAGCTCGGGACAGCATGTAAAGAAAGGACAGGTAATTGCAAAGGTTGGTTCTACCGGAAATTCGACGGGACCGCATCTCCACTTCAGTGTGATAAAGAACGGCACTTATGTGAATCCGATGAATTACCTGTAAATCAATATGAATTCAATCATTAAAAAATTACTGGCACAGCGCGGAATAACTGAAGAGAATGAAATCGGCGAGTTCCTTTCCGATACTCCGAAAAAGACATACGATCCATTCCTGCTTCCCGATATGGAAGCGGGAGTGGATTTAATATTGGCCGCGATAAAGAATAATAAGCAGATTTGCATATATGGAGATTACGATGCTGACGGCATCACTTCGACATGTATCATGAAAACTATTCTGGAACGTGCGGGCGGCAGGGTCTCATATTTTATCCCTTCGAGGTTTACAGACGGCTACGGCCTCAATTCGGCTGCCATCGACAGGCTCAGGAGCGGCGGCGCGGAAGTTCTGATCACGGTAGACTGCGGCAGCGTTTCCAGAGAAGAAGTCGCGCATGCTGAAGAAAGCGGTCTGGAAGTAGTGGTCACAGATCATCATAATATCGATGATGTGCAGGCTGACTGTATTCTGATAAATCCGAAGAGAAAAGACTGCGTGTATCCGTTCAGGGATCTTGCAGGGTGCGGGGTAGCGTATAAGTTCGCGCAGGCCATACAGCGGAAAGCCGGTCTGCCGAAGTCGGCGATAGCCGATATACTCGATCTGGCAGCCATAGGAACTGTGGGAGATATCGTTCCGCTAGTGGACGAGAATCGTACGCTGGTGAAATACGGTCTCAAAGAAATAAAAAAAAGCAGACGGCCGGGTCTTGATGCACTCATAAGAGGAATTTCACTTTCGCCGGATAATATCGCGTCTGAGCAGATAGCTTTCGGTATAGTTCCTAATCTGAATGCCTGCGGACGTATGGAAGACGCCGGCATAGGCGCCAGGCTTCTGCTGGCCGGCAGTGCGGGTGAAGCCGATCCGCTGGTCGAAAAGGTGACATCGCTGAACAGAAGCAGAAAGCAGATACAGGAAGATACATATGAGGAATGTCTGAAACTGGCTGCAGAACAGTGCCCAGGCAGCGACTTTCCGGTAATATATGCCGGCGGAGCGCATGAAGGCATAACCGGGATAGTTGCCGGCAAGCTGAAAGAAAAATTCGGCAGGCCGGTTATCGTAGTGACGGATTCCGGCGATGACCTCAAAGGGACGGGAAGAAGCATCGAAGGAGTCGATATTTACGCAGTAATGAACAGGCAGAACAGTCTTTTCAAACGTTTCGGCGGACACCGCGGGGCCTGCGGTTTCACAATGGAGGCTTCGAACCTCGACGATCTCCGCTGCGGCCTCGACAGCGAAATGGCGCTGATACGCGAAAATGATCCTTCTGTGTTCGACAGCGGCGTCAATTATGATCTTGAGCTTCTGGCGGATGAAGTCGATATAAAACTGGCGGGCGAGCTGATGCAGCTCGAGCCGTTCGGCAACAGCAATGAACTTCCAGTCTTCATGATAAGAGGCGCCGAGGTCAGCGATGTGTTCTTCATGGGACAGAAGAATCAGCATATGCGTTTTACAGCGGTATTCCCGGGAGGCGTTTCATTCAAATGCGTACTGTTCGGAAATGCCGGCGAATACAGAGATCTGATCCTGTCCGGGGCCAAGATAAGGTTGTTCGGCAGCATCGGCATCAACGAGTGGAACGGATATAGAAATGTGCAGATGAATTTGATACATATTGAGGATGACCGGGAGAACAGATGAAAATAAAAAAGAGAAATTTCATATTGATTGTCATAGCTGTCTTTGCGGCAGGCATATGTATAGGCGCCTTTGGTTACAGCGGGTTCGGCTTTATCGGTTCGGGTCATGTGACTATTACGCAGAAACAGTATCGTCATTACCGCTATATGGACGAGAAGTATGCTAAGACAGAAGAACTGTGGCAGGATATAAAAAGTGATTATTACAAGGATGTAGATGACGATGATCTCGAAAACGGCATATACAAGGGGCTGTTTGCGGGGATAGGGGATATCTATTCCGAATATATGACAAAAGAGGACTATGCAAACTGGAAGATAGATACGACCGGATCGTTTGAAGGTATAGGTGTTTCGTTCACGCAGGACAGCAGCGGCAACTTTGTGATCGTGAGTGTCATGGCAGATTCTCCGGCTAAGAAAGCGGGGCTGAAGGCCGGAGACTATATCATAAAGGTAAATGGAAAAACATATGATACGATGAATGATCTCAGCACGGCTATCAGAGGCAAATCAGGGACTTCCGTAAAGGTGACATATGTCCGCGGCAGCAAAGAAAAGACTATCAGCATTAAAAGAGCGCTGGTATCGGAAAAAACAGTCACTTCAAAAATTCTGCCCGGCAATTACGGATATATAAAAATATCTTCCTTTGAAGACGGCACAGCTGATGATTTCAAGACGCAGCTTAATAAGATGGAAACGCGCGGCGTGAAAGGTCTGGTGATAGATCTGAGAGACAACGGAGGCGGTATGGTCGAGGAAGGCACAGATGTCGCGGATATGTTGATGGATAAAGGTGTTATCACATATATGAAAGACAAAGAAGGAAATAAAACTTATTACAGATCGGACAGCCGCCGTACGGATTTGAATTATGTGCTTCTGGTAAACGGAGGAACGGCCAGTACGTCCGAGATCCTGACGGCCGCTGTCATGGACAGCGGGAACGGCAAAGTTGTCGGCACTAAGACTTTTGGAAAAGGTATAGTGCAGGAAACCAATGAAATGGACGACGGATCGGCATATAAACTTACGGTCATGCAGTATTTTTCACCGAAGGGCCATACGATCCATAAGAAAGGCATTACGCCGGAATACAAAATCAGCGGTGCAGCGGCACAGCTGAAGAAGGCTGAACAGATACTGGCGGCGGAACAATAGGCGGTTCATTGACGCATATAATGTCCGGGTGATATAATTGAATATACGCATATGTGCAGTGAAAGGGGCAGAAAATGGCATACGAATCGAAATTCAAAAGTGAAGAGACAGATGAATTGTTCAAGGCTATTCTTTCGTTGAAAAATGAGGAGGAATGCTATAGATTCTTTGAAGATATATGTACGATCAATGAGATACATGCTATATCGCAAAGACTCCAGGTCGCAAAAATGCTCAACAAAAAGGCGACATACAGTGAGATAGAAGATAAGACGAAAGCATCAACGGCGACTATCAGCAGGATCAATAAGTGTCTTGTGTACGGCGCCGACGGATATAAAACCGTGCTGGAAAGAATTTAGTGTGTAAAATGTGTATTTCCGTGGAAAGCAGGACGATATGAAGAAGAGGAAGAGTGCAGTGATCGTTATCGCAGCAGTGATAGCGGTGATATGTTTCTGTTGTTTCAATAATCAGACGGCTGACAAGACTGCCAGTGTACAGACCGGCAGCAGTGCCGGCATTATGAAGACCGCCCAAAGCGGTTCTTCTGACGCGGGCAGAAAAGCCGCAGAGCAGATCAATGCTATTCAGGATAATGAGGCTTACAAAGAAAACCTGCGCGATGTGCTCGATTATTATTACAGCAATTACAGTAAAACCGGCAGCAAAAAAAATATTGCTTCCGTCGGGAAAACCGTGGACAGCCGCGGGAAAACCATCGTTGCAGATTACAAGGCCGCTGCATCAGAGCGCAGCTCGGACAGTTCTCTGAAATACAAGTCCGGAGAAGTGCTGCTGACATTCAGCAAGGGCACTTCGGACAGCGCCATCCGCGAAAAAGTAAAGGATGAGCGCGGAACTGCAGGTGAAATAAACAGGATGCAGGACGGAACAAAGCTGGTCAGTGCAGATATTTCTCTGGAATATACTGTCAGCAAAGCGGCAGACATCTATGCCGGCGATGATGCTGTAGAATCTTCTCAGCCGAATTATCGCTATACAGCTTCTGCGGCGAAAGAAAAATCTGTTTCCCCGGCCGCAGTGAGCGGCACCGGGTCGGGCACCACTGAAACGGAGCCTGTCAAAGTGAATCCGAACGATACATATTACAAGGCCGGATATCAGTGGTATCTGAACGGGACTAACGGTATTGACGCACCGACCGCCTGGACTGTCGCTTCATCGGATGCCAGCAAAAAACAGACAGTGAAAATCGCTGTCATCGATACGGGTGTGCTGGCTTCACATGATGAACTAAACGACGGGCAGATAGATGCGGCAAACAGCGCCCGGATCGTTGGCGGAACGATCACGTCAGGATCGGACACTCTCGGAGATTCAGACGGGCACGGCACACATGTATCAGGAATAATAGACGCGACATCGGACAATGCTTCCGGAATTACAGGAGTGGCCACAGGGGCCGGCAACAGTGTTGTTTCGGAGATCGCGATCGATGCGCAGACGCCGGAACTCTACGGGGTGTTCTATTCGCAGGATCTTGTCCTGTCCGTGAATTATGCCGTCAGCAAAGGCGCAAAAGTCATCAATATGAGCCTTGGCGGACCGGGAAATGACAAACTTCTGGCTGATGCGATCGAGACCGCCTATGACAAGGGCGTTCTTGTAGTCACTGCCGCCGGCAATGAAAATACGGATGCGCTGGTTTCGCCTTCGGACTCCAATGATGTTATCAGCGTCATTGCCAATAATGATACCGGTTCGAGCAGAACAGGCGCCGAGGATTTCAGCGCGTATTCCAACTTCGGAACGGCCAAGGATATTTCCGCTCCGGGCGATGATATCCTCAGCACATGGATAGGTTCCAATAACGGATTCAATAAAAAAGGCGCGACGCCGGGCAATACGAAATTCGCATATGATTCCGGTACGTCGATGGCCGCACCTGTCGTAACAGGGACGGCGGCGCTTCTGCTGTATTATGAACCGTCACTGACTCCGAGGCAGGTCAAGAATTATTTATATTCTTCGGGCGGGAGCACATCATTCAGTACTTCGCAGGCTTTTGGCAATCTCAATGCCGGGACCGCGCTTACAAACCTTGCCGCTGACAAAGAAGCAGCTAAAAGTATTGTGCTGAACTCGACTTCGCTGTCAGTGTACACCGGAGACAATAAGCAGATAGAATATGAAGTCCTGCCGGGGACATCATCATCTGTTGACGCAGCATGGTCAAGCAGCAATACAGCTGTCGCGTCGGTTTCGAAGGAAGGCATAGTGACCGGAGCTGCGGAAGGCACGGCAGTAATAACCGCTTCGATCGGCGATGTGACGGCCTCGTGTACGGTCACAGTCAAAAATAAGTACAGTGATGTGACATTTACAGACGGAAGTTTCGAGACTTCCGGAGAACTTACCAAAGACAGTGCGGTATCCGCCTCTGTATATAAAACGGAGACCTCGTATGATGATGCGGCGGGATATATGAACGGATATGCTGTTGCTCTTCTGAAGAACGAAAGCATTTCTGTGTCGCTTTCCTCATCTGATTACGGCGCATTCGTTAAGCTTGTGGGAGCGGACGGAAAGATCATAAAATCAGACGCCTATCTCGACTACGATGAAGAAGTTAAGGAAAACAATACGGCGTCGCTGACTTACAACGCGCCTGAAGACGGCACATATTATATCCAGAGCTGTGCGGTCCCGAATTACGTGCCTTCGCCGGTGGACTCCAATGTGTCCTCGACAGGCAAGTATATGCTGAAAATATACAAGTTCGATCCGTGTGTTTCTGCAATCTCGTCTGTTACATATAACAGCATCAGAATGAAGTGGTCAAAATGCACAAATGCGGACGGCTATAAAATAATAAGAGCGACCAGGAAAAGCGGAAAATATACGACTGTGAAAGCGTTCACCAGGAATACGGATCTTTCCTATAAAAACGGTTCACTGACATGCGGGAAAACGTATTATTACAAAGTGATTCCTTACAGGACGATTTCAGGAGTGACGGTATACGGCAAAGAATCATCGATATTGTCGGCCAGAGTTCGTCCTGCAGTGACTTCGTCAGTCAAAGCAAAGGGCGGCCACGGTTATATAACAGTTTCATGGGCTCATGTCAGCGGAGCAACGGGATACAGGGTTTACCGCGCATCTTCAAAGACAGGATCATATAAGAAACTTAAGACAGTCAGCGGAGGATATACTCTCAAATATTCGAATACAGGACTGAAAAAGGGCAAAACGTATTACTATAAAGTTAAGGCTTACAGGAAGACAGGCAAGACTGCAGTATACGGCAGTTCGTCCGCGGCTGTAGGTGCAAAAGTAAGATAAAGATGAAATGACGGGTGTTTTATGAAAAGAAAATCAGGATGGATCGCTGCTGTTGCGATATGCTGTATAGCGGCAGCAGGTCTGCTGTTATTCAGCGCAGGCGGCGGTTCTCAAGCTGCGAAATCAGATACGAATAATTCAGCCTCGGCGGATAAAATAACCGCCGGGGATGTTTTGAATATAGCGGAAAGCAGCAGGGGATCCGGCAAAAAGGTTGCCGAAGCGCTGAACGGCATAAGCAGTACGGATGAATACAATACTGCGGTCAGAGATGTGCTTGATCATTACTACAAAAATAATGACAGCGGCAGTTACAGCGCGGATATAGCTGCTTTTGAAAATACAGCAGATACAAGGTCGGATGAGATAGTCTCTTCGTATAAGATTGCAGCGGCGGAACGTAAATCGACAGATCGGAGTTTCAAAACACAGGAGGTCCTGCTGACGTTCGGAAGCGGAACTGATGATGAGACAATAAAGAGCGCAGTTGAAAAAATGCGGGGAGAATGCCTGTCTATCAGCACAGCTCTCAGCGGCGAGAAAATTGCCGATGCGAAGATATCTTACGAGTACACTGTAAGTAAAGCAGTGGCACAGTACAGTTCTCTAGATGATGTCGTCAGCGCACAGCCTGACTATAAATACCATACAATGGAGAACAGGACGAACGATAAATATTATGATCTGCAGTATTATCTGACGGCGGATGAAGGCATAGATGCCGAGAGCGCCTGGGATCAGGCAGGCAAAAACGGTACGGCAGTTAAGGTCGCAGTCATAGATACGGGCGTCAAGGCAGATCAGGAGGATCTGAATATCGATGTTGCTAAATGTGCCAGGATAACGAACAGTAAAGTTACGGTCGGCAAAATATCGGACAGCGACGGTCACGGGACATTTGTGTCCGGGATCATAGCGGCCGTATCGGGAAACGGCAAGGGTATTGCCGGTGTGGCCACGGGATCTTCCAACGATGCCGTTGATCTTATCGTGATCAATGCCGCTACAAGAGACAAGGAAACAGGAGATCTGACGTTCTACACCAAAGATCTTGTGAAATCGATAGATTATGCTGCGGACAACGGTGCGAAGCTTATCAATATGAGTCTTGGCGGACCGGGGAAAGACGATCTGGTGGAAAATGAAATAGCGTCGGCATATAAAAAAGGCTCACTCTGCATCTGCGCGTCCGGAAACGAAGGAACAGATAAACGTGTATCTCCGTCTGATGCGCCGGAAGCGGTCAGCGTTATTGCCACGGACTACAAAAAAGAGAAAACATATTATTCGAATTACGGCGTCGAAAAAGACATAGCCGCTCCCGGAGACGATATCATCGGGACCTGGACAGGTACGAAGAGCGGATACAGCGGCGACAATACTAAATACACATATGAAAGCGGAACTTCCATGGCGACGCCGGTAGTGACTGCCTCGGCGGCACTGCTTCTGTATAAGGATCCGGGACTGACGCCGCGCGAAGTAAAAAATCTCCTTTATTCTTCGGGTTCGTCATCGTTCTCGAAACAGTACGGCTTCGGCAGACTGGATATCGGCAAGGCAATGACTGCGCTGACATCGTCGAAAACGTCACCTTCCGAAATAGTGCTCAACAGGACGAGCGCTACGGTCCATACGGGTGATCATATTGGCCTCGAATATACTGTACTTCCTGCCAATACATCAGACAGTACAGCTTCTTTCACTTCGAGCGATACTTCAGTCGCCAGGGTCAGCGGAGACGGGATAGTTGATTTTTATGCGCCGGGTACGGCATCAGTGACGGCAACAGCCGGCGGCGCGTCAGCGAGCTGTACGTTTAAGGTACTCAGCAGATATAAAAACGTTTCGCTCAAGGGCGGAACATATGCGGACTCCGGATCGATCACATCGTCATCCGCCTTGTCCACTTACAAAAAACACGATGACATTTCTTCGTACATGACGGGGTATGAAATAAGCGCTGCAAAAAACGACCGCATTACTGTATTCGAAAAATCAGCGGATTTTACAGTATGCGCCAAGATCGTCAACAGCAGCGGCAAATGTGTTGCTGAAAAAATCGGGTCTGATGACCTGAACAGCAGCGGCTCTGTGTCATATACTGCGGGTTACACAGGAAAGTATTATGTAGAGGTATCGGGAGATCCGACCATGGATTATACGAGCGGCGGATTTATCTGCGCAACGGGTTCATACGGCATGCGCATAACCGCCCTGGGCAGGGCATCGATCACGGGTGTGAGCAGCTCTGCGCATTATTCGACAGTAAAGTGGAAAAAAGTTGCGAATGCGGGCGGATATTATATTTATCGTTCCGCATCAAAGAACGGGACCTACAAAAGAGCGGGAAGCGTTTCCTCGGGTTCGGTCCTGCATGCGAAAATCACAAAACCTGTCGCGGGGAAAAATTATTACTATAAGGTGAGAGCATATAAAAAAGCGGGCGGACGTTATTACTACGGCACCTATTCTGCTGCAGGGAAGTGACGGAACTTATGTATCTTTATGTTTTCACGGGTCAGGATGACAGAAAGAAAACGGGCGGTCACAGCGACGATATTATCAGAAAATCGCTGGGACTTTATATAAGAGACAATCATCTGCCGTCGCAGGGCGCTCAGGAAATATTAAAAACGGAAGCAGGAAAACCTTACTTCAGAGAAAGTGATCTTTATTTTTCGGTGAGTCATACCGGCAGCCTCTGCGCATGTCTTATCGGTACGCAGCGCGTAGGGCTGGATATGCAGCAGATACGCAGGACAAGAACGGTTTCGATAGCTGAACGATATTTTTCTGACAGTGAGATCGAGTATATAGAAAAGAACGGTGATGAGGGATTCTTTGACATCTGGGTCAGGAAGGAAGCTTATGTAAAGTTTCTCGGAACTACGCTGGCGAAAGGCATTTCGAAGTATGATACGGTATATGACGGCAGGCTGCGCGAGTATATCGGAGAGGGGACAGTCCGTGCGTTTATAGAAAATGTCGATGTCGGAAGCGGCCTGAAGTGTGCGTGCGCATCCGTTTCAAAGGAAAGGATATGTCTAAAGAAAATAACTTAAAACCATATATAGCCGGAGTGGTATTCACTTTCATAGTGGGGTTCTCGTTTCTGATGATAAAGGTATGTGTTCCGTACGCGGATACAGTACAGATCATGACATACAGATTCGACTTTGCGATGATAGCGGTCGCGGCCGTGCTGGCTGCCGGGCGCAGACGCTCGCAGAAAACTCCTTTTTCATCTAAGAAAGTACTGCTGATACCGGCATCGTTTTATATTGCATGTCTGGCGCTGCAGACTTTCGGCTTAAGATTTTCGACATCGATAGAAGCGACGATCATTTTCGCAGTATCGCCTCTGATCGTGCAGGTGATATCTTCTCTGTTTCTGAAGGAAAAATCTACTGTCCTGCAGTGGCTGCTGGTAATGGCTTCCGCAGGTGCCCTCATTGCCATGGTATCGATAGGCAATAAGGTCTCGGTGAATATCATCGGAGTGCTGCTGCTTCTTCTGGCAGCTGTCTTCATGGCGGTATATTCTGTGACGGCCAGGCATTTCAGGAAAGCCGGCACTCCCATGGATATGACGGCTGTGATCGTGACGGAAGGCTTTATCGCGTTTAATGCTGCTTCAGTAAGCGCCTGCATTTCGGCGGGAGATCCGATGCGCTACTTCGAGCCGCTGCTGCACTGGCAGTTTACGGCAGCTACGATATATCTGGGCGTAGGCTGCATCATGCTGTCGGCGCATATGATGAATTATATGCTGTCGTCGCTGCATGCTGTCAACGCTTCGATATTCGGCAATGCCTCGACACTTGTGACGATAATGGCGGGCGCGCTCATTCTCGGCGAACCGCTCCATGGCTATCAGGTGATCTGTGCCGCAGTAATACTCGGAGCTGTGGTCGGCATTTCAATCGACGGAGAAAAGCAGAGGAGGCTCGAGCAGATAAATGGACATTAATGATACAGCTCTGCGATATATCGAAAACAGAGCGCACACAAAAAAAGAAATGAAGGATCATCTTCTGAAAAAAGGTTTTGCGGAAGCGGATGCCGATGATGCCGTAAAAAGGCTGTCGGATGTCAGATATCTTGACGATGTTTCGTATTCCGCCCAGTTTCTGAAGTATGGATTCGGCAAAGGCTGGTCAGTCAACAGAGTAAAGCAGGAACTGAGAAAGCGCGGAGTGGCTGACAATGACATAGCGCAGGGAATATACGTTTATGAAGACGAATATGAGACTGATGTCGAAAGCGGAGAAGCGGAGCGCGCATATGCGCAGGCGGAAAAGTTCATGAAGACTGCGGAGACCGCCGATCAGAAGACGATGGGAAGACTCGGCAGACGGCTGGCGGGCTTCGGTTATGCTCCGGGTGTCGTATATAAAACCGTGGGCGCAGTTATGGAAAAATATCAGAAGGACGATGAAGATGAGCAGTGAGGACAGATATACCAGGACCAGGATACTTATCGGAGACGACGGGATAGAAAAACTCAGGAATTCCCGGGTCGCCGTTTTCGGACTCGGCGGGGTCGGAGGATTCACTGTCGAAGCGCTGGCGAGAGCCGGCGTGGGCAGTCTTGATCTGATAGACAATGATTCGGTCGATATAACGAATCTCAACAGACAGATAATAGCGACTCTCGATACCGTCGGCAGACCCAAGACAGAAGTGATGGAGGAACGTATCCATTCTATCGATCCCGGTATAAACACTGTCAGACATGATATGTTTTTCCTGCCGGAGAATTCAGACGATCTGGATTTTACGGAATATGACTATGTGGTCGATGCGATAGATACCGTTACCGCCAAAATAGAGATAGCGGTCAAGGCGGAGAGGGAGGCCTGCCGGCTGATCTCCTGCATGGGCACCGGCAACAAGATGGATCCGTCAAGGCTCATGATATCTGATATCAGCAAAACACATATGTGCAGGCTAGCGAAAGTCATGAGGCATGAACTGCGGGAGCGCGGCATCGTCCATCTGAAGGTATTGTTTTCGGATGAGGAGCCGCTGAGATCAGAGCCGCCGGGGAGCATATCGTTTGTTCCTTCTGCAGCGGGACTGATGATAGCAGGTGAAGTAATAAGAGATCTTATAGATTGGAAAAAGTGATATGGCGGTTAAAGTAAAGGAAATTAATATAGAGCGCGGAATGCCCACAGTGGATACCGCCATGAGAAATCTTGTGAACGGACTGACGACGGCGAAGATGCAGGGATGCAGGGCGGCGGTGGTCATACACGGATGGGGCTCATCCGGCACGGGAGGTAAGATCAAAGCCGCGGTGAAGGGAAAACTGAACTCTCCGGAATTAAAAGGTGTGGTTCGTGATTTCGTTTCAGGCGCGGAATGGTATAATAAGAAAAAAGAGTTCTTTGATGTCTGCCCTCAGCTCAGAGAATTCAACAGAGACATAGACGGCAACAAGGGCATAACAGTGGTGCTGCTAAGGTAAGGAGGCAATTTTATGAGTATTAAAGTAATACAGGGCGATATAACGAAACTGAAGGCAGACGCTATAGTGAATGCCGCGAATACTTCTCTTCTCGGAGGCGGAGGGGTAGACGGCGCGATCCATCGCGCTGCCGGCCGGCAGCTTCTTGAAGAATGCAAAACTCTCGGAGGATGCAATCCGGGCGAAGCAAAGATAACAAAGGGCTATGACCTTCCGGCAAAGTATGTCATACATACAGTCGGACCTGTCTGGTACGGCGGGACCAGCGGCGAGCCGGAGCAGCTCAGAAATGCATATATCAACAGTCTTAAGCTGGCGGAAGAGAACGGAGTACGCAGCATCGCGTTCCCGGCGATCTCCACGGGCGTCTACGCATACCCGAAAGACCAGGCGGCGGAAATAGCTATTACTGCAGTCAGAGATTTTCTGGCAGAGCACGATGATATGGATATCACGCTCTGCGCATTCAGTTACAAAGATAAGGAAAGATACGAGAAGCTTTTGGCAAGATAGGAGAAATTTTTAGATGCAGACAGCACTTTTGATATGTCTGGCGGTTCTGGCGATACTGATGGTCGTGCTGATAATCATTGTTCTGGGCTCAAGGCGCGAAACAGCGGATAATATCAGGAATACTATGATGGATATGGCGGACCGGATCAGGGAGAGTGACAGAAATTCTTCAGAAATGCTTGATAAGCGGCTGAAGGAAACTGCCGGACTTCAGGACAAGAGAATGAAGGAAAACAACGAGAATATCGATGCCCGTCTGTTTGACATGTCAAAAAGAATCAGCGAAATGGCGGTCGAAAACGAGCAGAAGCTGGAAAACGTCAGAAAGACGATGGAAACGAAAATCGCAGCGCTGCAGGCAGACAACAATATTCAGCTTGAGAAGATGCGTGAGACTGTGGACGAAAAGCTGCAGAAGACACTGAATGACAGAATATCCAAATCGTTTGAAATGGTGAATAAGAGTCTTCAGGAAGTAACGGACGGGATCGGCGCGATGAAGACTATTGCCAGGGATGTAAACGGTCTCTCCAATGTTCTCTCCAATGTCAAGACGAGAGGGATCGTCGGCGAGATACAGCTCGGTGCGATATTAAAAGAGATACTGTCGCCTGATCAGTACGATGAAAACGTGAATACTGTCGGGCACGGCCAGAACCGCGTGGAATTCGCAGTCAGACTTCCGGGAGAAGGTACGGATATAGTATATCTGCCGATAGACTCGAAATTCCCCGGCGAGACATATCAGCAGTACAGAGACGCTCTTGAATCGGGAGACAAAGCGGCGGCGGATGTCGCGGGGAGAAAGCTCGATGCGGTCATAAAGGCCGAGGCCAGAGACATCCATGATAAATATATCGAACCTCCGCATACGACGGATTTCGCAATAATGTTTCTTCCGTTCGAAGGACTTTATGCTGAAGTCATCAACCGCGGATTCGTGGAGACGCTGCAGCGCGACTATAAAGTGGCGATCGCGGGGCCGACGACAATGTCGGCGCTTCTGAACAGCCTGCAGATGGGTTTCAAAACTCTGGCAATACAGAAGCATACCAGCGAGGTGTGGAACACTTTGTCGGCCGTCAAGACGGAATTCGGCAAGTTTACCGATGTCCTTGAATCGGCTCAGGATAAAATAAACAGGGCAAACGATGATCTCGGCAAGCTGATAGGCACGAGAACGAATAAGATAAACAAGAGACTCGAGGAGGTGTCTGCGATGACTGATGTCGAAGCGCAGGATCTCCTCGGGACGGGAACATTTACGGAGGATCCAAGTTAATGAGCATTTTCGCGATCGGAGATCTTCATCTTTCGCTGGGGCCGAATGTCGATAAGCCAATGGATATTTTCGGCGGAGGCTGGCTGAATCATGCGGACCGTCTGAAGGAAGAATGGAATGATATGGTAGATGAAACGGACACTGTGATAGTGCCCGGAGATATATCGTGGGCTCTGAAACTTGAAGGCGCCATGCCGGATCTTGATTATGTAGACAGTCTGAAAGGACATAAAGTAATCATAAAAGGCAATCATGATCTGTGGTGGGCAGGAATAACCAAGCTCAATATGCTGAAGGAAAGTATAACGTTTCTGCAGAACACGTGCTATCCGGTACCTGGTACCGGCATATGCATCTGCGGGACCAGGGGCTGGATATCGCCCGGTACAGAGGGATTTGACGCGCAGGACAACAAAATATACAACCGCGAAACAATGCGGCTGGAAAAATCCATACAGGCTGCGGCGGCTTCGGGAGCCGATGATATAATCGGCGTTATGCATTACCCGCCGACGAATGATAAAAAGCAGAGTTCGGCTTTTACCAGGATTTTTGAAGAATACGGTGCGAAGACTGTAGTATACGGTCATCTGCACGGAAAAGAATCATTCAGGTACGGAATACAGGGAGTTCTCAACGGAGTGGAATACAAACTCGTCTCCCTGGATTATCTTGAATGCAGACCTGTAAAACTGAGATAGGAGGTACGGACATATGGCGGACAGAGTTACAATTATCGTTACAGACAGCCTCGGGATCGGGGAACTGCCGGATGCGGCGGATTTTGGCGACAAAGGAGCGGATACTTTCGGGCATATACTTGAAAATGTTCCGCATCTTGACATACCGAATCTCATAAGACTCGGCTTTGCCAACATCGAGGGATGCGGCGGAGGGAGACTGAGATCATGGAGCCCGGAGGGCTCGTTCGGAAAATGCCGTGAGGAATCAAAAGGAAAAGACACTATTACCGGACACTGGGAAATAGCCGGCATATATACGGAAACGCCTTTCAAGACTTATCCCGACGGTTTTCCGGAGGATTTTATCAAAGCGTTTGAGGACAGGATAGGTGTCGGAGTGCTCGGAAATTATGCCGAGTCCGGTACAGTAATAATCGAGAAGCTCGGCGACGAGCACGAAAAGACTGGTAAACCGATAGTCTATACGTCGGCCGACAGCGTGTTCCAGATAGCCGCGAATACGGATGTTATCCCGCTGGAAAGGCTGTATGAGATCTGCGAAACGGCCAGGGGCATGCTTCAGGGCGACTGGGCATGCGGAAGAGTGATCGCGAGGCCGTATGTGATCAAAGACGGAAAACGCGTAAGGACATCCGACAGAAGAGACTACGCCGTATCGCCGCCGCAGGAGACGCTGCTGGACAAGGTGAAGGAAACCGGGAAAACAGTTTATGCAATAGGCAAGATACACGATATTTTCAACGGGCAGGGGATCTCAGTATCAAAGCATACGACCGACAATATGGACGGAGTCGATAAAACCATAGAAGCGCTCCGCCTGGATTTCTCCGGATTGATTTTTACTAATCTGGTCGAGTTCGATTCTCTGTACGGCCACAGACGCGATCCGCAGGGATATGCGCGGGCGATAGAGGATTTTGATGCGAGGATACCTGAGATAGAGGCCGCGATGGCTCCCGGCGATGTAGTAATGATCTGTTCCGATCACGGCAACGATCCGGTGCATTCCGGATTCGACCACACGAGGGAATACATCCCTGTGACGATTTTCGGAGATGCCGTGATACCGGGGGTCGATATTGGAACAAGACATTCATATGCCGATATCGGCGCAACTGTTGCCGATATGCTGGGCGCCGGGGAAACTCCTGAGGGCGTGAGCTTTAAAAAAATGATAACAGAGTAACAGAGGAAGGCCAGTGTATGATAAAAGTATCTCTTCTCAGCACAATAGACGAGTACGATAAAAAACTGCATGATTTTACATTCAGACAGATCAAGGATCATCCGATCGACAGGTTCGAATGTCATAAGGGTGTGAATCTGATATCTTTCGACTGGATCGATGTCACGCATCCGAATACCGAACCGTCACAGATCATAATATATTTTTCGGAAAATGATCTTATGTTTTTCTGCGAAAATGACATCTCGCTGAATATTGTAAACGGCATCATGGAAAAGACCGGACGCGAAGAGGAAAAAAATGAAATGATGCTGTACGGCTTTTTCACGGAACTTATCAAGCACGACACGGACAACCTGGAAAAGATCGAAGATGAGATCACGGTGCTGGAGGAAGAAGTCGTCCTGAAACCGCAGTATGCCTCATCAAAGAGGATCATCTATTACAGAAACATCACGCGCAAGCTGAGAAAGTATTACGATCAGCTCAGCATCATCACAGATTCGCTCAATGATAATGAAAACGAACTGATCTCGCAGGATTACTGGCGGCATTTCGAAATACTCGATCACAGAGTTGACCGTCTGGTCGAATCAGTCAGGAATCTGCGCGAGTATGTCACACAGGTGCGGGAGGCGTATCAGGCGCAGATCGACATTGAACAGAACAATATCATGAAAGTATTTACGATAATTTCCGGAATATTCCTTCCGCTGACGCTTCTGGTCGGATGGTACGGAATGAACTTCAATATGCCGGAGTTCCAGTTCAGGTACGGTTATCCGATAGTCATCTGCATAAGTGTAATGATAGTGGTTTTATGTATTTTGTTTTTCAGGAAAAAGAAATGGATGTAGAACTATGAACATGTACGAGATCATACAGAAAAAAAGAGACGGAGGCAGGCTCTCCGCCGGTGAAATAGATTATTTCATATCGGGCATTGTCGCAGGAAGCATACCCGATTATCAGGCTTCGGCTCTGCTGATGGCCATATACTTTCAGAAAATGGATTATGAAGAGACTCTTCAGCTGACGAAAGCTATGCGCGATTCCGGAGATATCGCGGATCTCAGTGAAATACCGGGCATTAAAGTCGATAAGCACAGCACGGGAGGAGTAGGGGACAAAACAACGATGATCATTGCGCCGATGGCTGCGGCCGCCGGGATACCGGTAGCCAAGATGAGCGGCAGGGCTCTTGGATTCACGGGCGGGACGATAGACAAACTTGAAGCTATCCCCGGTTTCCGCACCAGGCTCGCCATGTCGGAGTTCAAACACCTCGTGGTCAGTCACGGAATTGCAGTAATGGGTCAGACCGCGGATGTCGCAAAGGCGGATAAGATAATTTATGCCCTGCGCGACGTGACTGCAACGGTCGAAAACATGAGTCTCATCGCTTCGAGTATCATGAGCAAAAAACTTGCTTCGGGCAGCGATGCTATCCTTCTCGATGTCAAATGCGGCAGCGGCGCTTTCATGAAGAACGAAGAGCAGGCAGAAGAACTGGCCGAAATGCTGGTGAGGATCGGAAAAGATGCCGGCAGAAGAACAGCGGCAGTCATCTCTGATATGGAGCAGCCTCTCGGCAATGCGGTCGGCAATGCGCTGGAAGTCAGCGAAGCGATCGCGACGCTGAAGGGAGAGGGTCCGAAGGACATCACAGAACTGTCGGTATACCTTGCCGGCATGATGATATGGCTGGGCGGCAAAGCAGATTCCGGAGAAGAGGGCATCCGCATCGCGGAGGAGTCGATCGACAGCGGTGCAGCTCTTGATAAGTTCAGACAGTTTGTCGAAGGACAGGGCGGAGAGGCCGGTGTGATCACGGATGCGTCTCTGATGGGAACCGCCGAAGCTTCTCTGGCTGTAAAGGCGGAGACGGACGGATATGTCACATCTCTTTCAGCTGAGAAAATCGGTATGGCTTCTCTGTATTCGGGAGCGGGGCGCACGGTGAAAGACAGCCCGGTAGATCTGAACGCAGGCGTTCTGCTGGAATGCAAGACCGGCGACAAAGTCAGCAGAGGCAGCACACTGGCAACTGTTTTCGGAGAAAAGACGAAACTCGCAGCCGCAGCCGCTGAAGTTAAAAAAGCGTATCGGATAGGCAGAGATATTACTGCAGGACGAAGCATCATCAGAAAAACAGTAGGCTTTTAATCTTCCTTTAATCAAAATATCACATTAATGCCATATTATTACAATTGTGTTGACATGGCGCGCAGCAGTAAGATATAATCACAGCATAGAGAAGTTCTTGATTCACTGGTCCGTGGGAGAGAAGAGACATGTTTTTTGGTACAGAAAAAAAATCTGTGAGACGGGCAGTTTCAGTCATTGCGGTTTTTATGATGTTTATGATGGCAGGCACGCTTTGCTGCGGACTGCCTTTTATTGATTCCGGAAATGACGTATACGCCGCCTCGTCGGCAAAAGCAGTGAAAAAAGTTGAAGGCAGCGAACTGAGCTCGTCGGAATTTGAGACCTGGATGAACAGACAGGGATTTCCGTCGTCATATAAAGCGGCATTGAGAAAACTGCATGAGGCTCATCCGAAATGGGTTTTTTATGCAGATAATACCGGTCTGAAATGGTCGAGCATGCTGTCGAAAGAACAGGCTCTCGGCAATAATCTGGTCGATGAGGATACGTATGAAGCCTGGAAATCATTCAAAAAAGGCGCATATGATTTTTCTGATATGTCGTATACGGTATTTGACGCAAGCTGGAACCAGGCCTGCAACGGACTCATAAAATATTACCTCGATCCGCGGAACTTCCTCACTGAAGGCAATATATATCAGTTTATGGATCAGAGAGATGCCACTACTCATTCCGAAAGCACAATAAAGGGCATTACAGATAAATACAGTAAATGTTTCATGAATTCACATAAGACGCAGCCGGCTGAAGGCAGTTATTCCAGTATCATTAAGGATGCCGCTGACGGAGTCGGCGTAAACGCGAATGCTGTCGCGGCCATGATCATAATGGAGCAGGGCTGGACCGGGAGCAGCGACATCATTTCCGGCACATATACGAAATATCATAAAAAATATTACGGCATATACAATTTCTTTAATATCGGCGCCTATGCCACGAAGGCTATACCTGACAAGATCCACCGCGGACTCTGGTGGGCCAGCGGTCAGTCCGGCGGTCTTTCAACAAGTTACGCCAGACCGTGGAACACAAGGACCAAGGCTATCATGGGCGGAGCGTTGTATTACAAGATGAATTATCTGGATAATAACCAGTACAATTATTATACGAAAAAATTCAATGTCCTGAACGGTTATGATGAAGTTGCTGATCATGAGTATATGACCAATGTCGACGGAGCCTGTTCCGAAGGAGTGATCCTTTCCTATGCTTACAGGAACAATGATGACCTGGCGCTGAAGTTCAGGATACCGGTCT
>JALCRY010000038.1 GCA_022652985.1 Eubacteriaceae bacterium
CATAGTGTTCTCCTTTCAGTTCAAAGTGCTATGTGGTAATTCCATTTTAACCGAATGAGAGCATCTATGGCTCTTTTTTTATTGTTCAATTTACACCAGTATATGGACTTAATCCGGGCGGCAGATCGTTTCTGCCCGTTATGCTGGGCGGCAGATTTTTTCTGTCCATGATATCGGTTTTAAAAATCAACACCTGTCCGCAGCTATGGGTGCAGTATAAAAAAAGCTCCAAAATCCGGATATCAGAGGGGGATTCTCAAAAAAGGTACCAATATTGCATTTCTTCTTAAATTGGTACCTTGTCCAATGGGCTGCAGCGATTGTGCGATTACTCAGATCGCAAAAAGGCTTTGATTCGCATAAGTTAGCCTTGCCTAACCATCGCAAACCCATTGCATAGGGTACCATTTCTGAAAAAAAATCCATATTGGTACCTTTTTTTTCAAATGCCCTTTTTTACTGACCCATAACCGGATCCTTTCCTGCTCAGAACCGAATTTTCGTCAGCCCCAAGCCGGATCCCTACTACTGCCTCAGAACCGTATCCTCACTGTCTCAGAACCGGATTTTTCATCTGTAATTCTGAAAGTTTATTTCTATTGCCTGTATAAAGCGAGACAGGCCCGCGGGCGGCGGAGGCTCGGTTAACGCCGTCCCCGCCGCGTGCAGACCTTATGTCGATAGTATATGAACACCAAAATCAATTGCCCTGTCAGTTAGGCATATGTATTGTCCTCTTTTCGGCAGCCAGTGCCGCTTCATGTACGGATTCGTTCACTGTAGGATGTCCGTGTATCATGGAGATCATTTCTTCGTCGGTTGCTTCCAGACCTATGGCCATGCCGCATTCAGCGATTATTTCAGTCGCTCTCGGTCCTAAGATATGCGCGCCGATGAGCTGTCCGTACGGTTCGCCGAACATCAGCTTTACAGTCCCGACTCCGCCGTTCTCAATGATCGACTTGCCATTGGCCGCGAGAGGGAATGTACCGACTCTGTATTCGAGTCCCTGTTCCTTCGCCTGTTCTTCTGTCAGTCCGACTCCTGCAAATTCAGGATTCGTATATACGCATGACGGATTTGTCGTGCCGTCGTAAACAGCTTCTTTGCCCATAGCGTTTTCTGCTGCGACCATTCCCTGATCTGATGCAACATGCGCCAGCATTACTTTCCCGAGGCAGTCACCGATAGCATAGATGCCCGGCACACTCGTCTCCTGTTTTTCATTTACGGTGATCCGGCCGCGGTCATTCTTGATGCCGGCCTCATCGAGTTTGAGCGCCGCTGTGTCTGTTCTTCTGCCGACTGCCACGAGGACTTTTTCAGCTTCGTAGGCGATCGTCTGTCCGTCGGCTTCGACATTTACCCTGGCCCCGACTTCGCTGTCTTCTACAGACATGACCTTGGACTCCGTCTTGATCACGATGCCCTCTCCTTCGAGGATGTTTCTGAGCTGAGCCGTCAGTTCGCCGTCCATCATCGGGAGCAGCTTCGGCAGTGCTTCGATTATCGTAACTTCTGTGCCGAATGCCTTGTACGCCGATCCGAGCTCTATGCCGATGACTCCGCCGCCGATTATCAACAGTGACTTAGGCAGTTTCTTGAGCGAAAGCGCTCCCGTCGAATCGATGCAGTTCTTGTTTTCTTTAACACCCGGGATAGGCGGTATCGCCGGGATAGACCCGGCCGCGATAATTACTTTGTCGCCTGTGACGATTTCTGTCGATCCGTCAGCCCTGGTCACTTCGACTTTGCCGGCAGACAGCGGTCTTCCGACACCCTCGATGACTTTGACCCCATTTGCTCTCAGAAGTCCGTCGACACCGCCGACCAGTCTGTCGACTATTTCGCCCTTCTTCTCCATTACTTTTTTCCAGTTGAGTTTTTTGACCGTTACTTCGACGCCGTAATCAGCGGCTTCTCTGGCCGCATCTTCAAATGATGATGCATGCAGCAGCGCCTTGGTCGGTATGCAGCCGACATTCAGGCAGGTCCCGCCCAGATGCTCTTTCTCAATAACAGTGACTTCCCCGCCGAGCTGCGCAGCTCTGATAGCCGCCACGTAACCGCCCGGGCCGCCGCCTATTACTGTGATCCTGTTGCCGCTTCCCGCCGCAGGTGCAGCACTGTCCGCTGCAGCTTCCGCCGCCGGTTTTTCTTCAGCTCCGCCTTCCGCTTTCGCGAGTATCGCGCTGATGTCCTCGCCTTCTTCGCCCAGGACTCCTACAGGCGCCAGTACAGGCGCGCTGCCTCCTTCGGGAAGAATGACCTTCAGCAGTATTCCGTCGGCCGGCGACTGGATCGTATTCGTCAGCTTTTCATTTTCTACATCAAATATATTGTCGCCGCTCGCGACCTTGTCGCCCTCTTTGACGTACCATTTGACGATTTTTCCTATTTTCATTGTCAGCCCGAGTTTAGGCATCACAAGTTCTCTTGCCATTATTGCCGCCTCCTATATGAGCAGAAGCAAAGGTGTTTCCATCCTGCTCTTTAGATACTGTAAGAATTCCGCCGCCTTGGAACCGTCTACCGCTCTGTGGTCCGCCGTCAGCGAAAGCGCCATTATCGGCCTGACCGTGATCTCTCCGTCTATTACTACCGGTGTATCGATCATAGCATTGACTCCGAGTATAGCCACCTGCGGCTGATTGATTATCGGTGTGAATGTCTCGATGCCGTACATTCCCAGATTCGATATCGTAAATGTTCCGCCCTGCAGGCGATCCGGATTCAGTTTGCCTTCACGCGCATCGGCAGCCATCTGCTTCACCTGTGCGGAAACATCTTCCAGACTTCTGCTGTCGGCGTCGTCGACTACCGGCACGATCAATCCGTCAGGCAGCGCGACTGCGACACCCATGTTCACGTAATTGTGATAAATGATCTCTTCGCCCTCTATGCTGCAGTTGACCAGCGGGAATTCCAGAAGCGCTTTCGATACCATCTTGACCAGAAGATCCGTATACGATACCTTGATGCCCTTCTTCTTCAGCGCGTCCTTGGCAGCCTTCATCTGTGTCATATCAACCGAATTGTTATATGTGACGGTTGGCGAAATATCCTGGCTCTCTCTCATTCTCTGAGCGATGACTTTTCTCATCCCGCTCATAGGTTCTCTTGTTTCGCGTGATACCGCCGCTGCGCCCGCAGGTGCAGTAATGTTTCCTGCTGCAAACGCCGCAACTTCCGCCGCAGTGATACGGCCGTCCGTATTGATCTTTGTCAGATCTATGCCCTTGTCCTGCGCCATCTTCTCAGCCAGCGGAGTAGCCCTCACTTCTCCTGCGCCCGCAGGTGCTTCAGCCTGAGCCGAAGCCGGTGCTCCGCCTTCTGCCAGGAATTTTTCCACATCCGCTTCGACGATCCTTCCCTTCGGGCCTGAACCCGCTACGAGTGAAAGGTCAACGCCTTTTTCCCTGGCCAGCTTCTTGGCAGCAGGCGCTGCTATGATCCTGCCGGCAGCAGGCTTTTCGGCAGCCGCCGTTTTGGTTGCAGCAGGAGATGCGGCGGCCGCTGCAGGTTCGGTTTCTCCGCCGCTTTTACCCGCTTTTGCTATTATTGAACTGATATCTTCGCCTTCTTCTCCGAGTACTCCTACGATGTCGAGAACCGGAGCGCTTCCGCCTTCCGGCAGAATGATCTTCAGAAGTGTTCCGTCGGCAGGCGACTGGATAGTGTTTGTGAGTTTTTCATTTTCTACATCAAATATATTATCGCCACTTGCTATCTTGTCTCCTTCTTTGACATACCATTTTACGATCTTGCCCGTCTTCATCGTCAGCCCGAGTTTAGGCATCAGTAATTCTCTTGCCATTTTCTCCTCCTTGTTAATCAGTCAGATACAGTCCCATGGACTGAGCTTTTTCTATAGTTTTGCGTGTAAGGACCCGGTAAGGCCCGTTACGCATTATTTTAAATGTGATCTTTTCTCCCGGTTTGACTTTGACTTCCCTCTCGCCGTCCAGAGCGATCATACATGTTTCTTCGAAAGTCATTTCTTTTTCACCGCCGACCGGAATTATCTCCGGTTCCGTGAGTTTCATTCTTTCCAGTGTTCCCGCCGCGATTGCCGCCATTACGCCGGTCCCGTCCGCCGACTGCTCGACCATTACTCCGCAGTCATCGGTATCCTTGACGATAGTCAGCGCTCCCGGCACTGCCGAAAAGCCTATGGTCGCCGGATGACAGCGGGTCGCGATTATTGCTTTGATCTTCTCCGCCTGCCAGATCGCCTTGGCGCCGATATACGAATCGAGCGAGACCGTGGCATCCACAAGCGCAATATCGCGCAGCGCACCGTTCACGTATACTTCTATTCTTTTGTCACGAATGCAGCAGTCTTCGATATTGTCCATTTTAGTCAGTGCGGAAGCGGCCATACCCGCGACAGTACCTTCTATCAGCGTCGGGTAAACATTGTTTGTGCCTGTTGAGATCGGAAGCATCGGTGTCTTCCGTATCCCCTTTGCAACTGCACGGCTGGTGCCGTCGCCTCCCAGAACAATGATGCAGCCTGTTCCGAGCTGCTCCATTATCTCTCCGGCGTAGACGCTGTCATGCAGCGAACCCGATACAGGCATGCTTATGACTTCCAGTCCGGAAACGTCTTCCCTGTCAGCTTTGAGCGCATCGATGACCATGAATCCGATATCGAACGTGTCCGGCATGAAATATATCTTGTCCTGCCCGAGCGACATTACTGTTTTTGTGATACGTTTTACTATATTGACTTTTTCATTGTTGTCGATCGTCGTAGCACATGAAACAAGTCTTCTGATATCCTTGCCCGAAGCAGGATTAGCAATGATTCCTATCGACATACGCTTCTTCCTTTCGGCACTCCCATGAACAGCCTCCCCGGCAGATCCGGGGAGGCCATTCGAAAAGGATCGTGAAAACTACGGCTTAGCCCTGTGATCTGACTGCTTTGACTATGTCTTCAGCATTCGGCAGGTAAATAGGCTCGAGTGCCGGTGAGAACGGAACAGGAGTATTGAGTGCTCCGATCCTTACTACCGGTGCATCCAGTGAATCAAAGAGATTCTCTGAGATCTGCGCTGAGATTTCTCCCATGTAACCGCCGCGTTTTACTTCTTCACTTACTACTATTGCTTTATGTGTCTTGTCGATCGAATTCGCTACCATATCGAAATCGAACGGATAGAGAGTACGAGGATCGATGATCTCGCAATCAATGCCGTCTTTTTCCAGTGTCTCCGCTGCAGCAAGTGCCTGATGCACCATGTTGCCGACTGCGACGATAGTTACGTCACTGCCCGGACGGACGACTTTGCCTACTCCGAGAGGAATAGGTCCCTCGTCGAGGTCTACTTCGCTCTCCATTGCCAGCATTGCTTTATGTTCTTCGTATACGACAGGATTGTCATCAGCCACAGCCGACAGCATCAGTCCGTACGCATCCTGTGCATTCGAAGGGAATACCATTTTAAGTCCCGGTACATGCGTTACCCACGCCTCAAGCGACTGTGAGTGCTGTGCCGCCGCGTTTACTCCGGCGCCTCCTGCGGTCCTGATGACCATCGGGAAGTGAAGAGCTCCGCCTGTCATGAATCTCAGCTTGGCAGCATTGTTGCACATCTGGTCCATGGCTACTGTGAGGAAGTCCATCATCATGATTTCTGCAATAGGTCTGAGTCCTGTTGAAGCAGCTCCTACCGCGCAGCCGATGATAGCTGACTCTGAAATAGGTGTATCTCTGACACGTTCCGGTCCGAACTCGTCGAACATTCCTGCGGATACTCCGAAGCATCCTCCGAACATTCCTACATCTTCGCCGAATAATACGACGTCAGGATCCTTGCGCATTGCTGCGCTCATTCCTTCGCGAATACCTTCGCTGTATGTCATCATCTTTTTCATCGATCCCTTACCTCCTCAACTATGTCTGAATATACATCTTCGACGCCGGACTCCGGTGTTGGATATGGACTGTCTTCTGCGAACTTGACTGCTTCCGCAACTTCAGCCTTGACCTGATCGTCGATAGCTTTGACTTCAGCAGCGGAGAATCCGCCTTCGTCCGTCATCCACTTGGACATCTTATCTAAAGGATCTTTCTTGAGCCATGCTTCCTGTTCTTCTTTAGGTTTGTATATAGCAGGATCTCCCTCGAAGTGACCTCTCTGTCTGTATGTCTTGCACTCTACGAGCGTCGGGCCCTTGCCTTCTCTTGCTCTCTTGATTGCTTCTGCTGAAGTCTCTCTGACTGCGAAGACATCATTGCCGTCACACACTACTCCAGGGATGCCGTAAGCAACTGCTCTGTCTGCAACATCCTTGATTTTCTGATGTCTGCTCTGCGGATTGGATATTCCGTAGCCGTTGTTTTCGCAGACGAATACTATCGGGAGATTCCAGACGGCTGCGAGGTTCAGCGACTCATGGAATGTAGCCTGGTTTGTCGAACCGTCACCGAAGAAGCATACGCATACCTGATCTGTTTTATGAAGAAGGATCTGCAGACCTACGCCTGTCGAGATGCTCTGTCCTGCACCGACTATTCCGTTAGCACCTATGATGCCTCTGGTACCGTCTGCGATATGCATCGATCCGCCCTTTCCTTTGCAGTATCCTGTCGCTTTTCCGAAAAGCTCTGCCATCATGAACTTCAGATCTCCGCCCTTGGCGATGATATGTCCGTGTCCACGATGAGTACTTGTAATGTAGTCATCCTCTCTGAGGTTAGAGCATACACCTGATGCTACGGCTTCCTCGCCGAGATAGAGATGAACGAATCCCGGGATTTTGCCTTCCGCGAACAGATTCATAGCATTTGTCTCGAATTCGCGGATGCGTCTCATAGTCAGATATAAATCTTTAACCATGTCTTTGTTATCTGCCATTGTTTTGCCGTCCTTTCAATCATTGGATTAGGTTTTGGATTCAGCACTTGTCAAACAAACACTTCGATAAATGCAACCGCGGCTTCCACGGATTCATCGGAGTCTCCGAATTTCGGGAAATACATTCCGGATACCCTCATGCCGCCCTGCACTGCTTTCACAGTTACTCTGCCGACAGGCAGACAGGCTGCAATTTCTTCAGGGATAATTTCCTCCGGTCTCGATACTGCTACCGTGGCACAGATGTCGACTTCATTGTCGATATCTTTAATGCCGAGCACTTCACTCAGTCCGCACAGACAACTTTGCGATACGGCATCTTTGACCGCCTTTTTAGCGGCTTCATTGACATCCTGTCCGTGCAGATCGACGCCGAGTCCGAATTCAAGTACGAAACGCTTTCCCATACATGTTCCTCCTTTCTTACGGATTATACTGTTCTTTAATGATAAGTGTGATTTTAGACTTAAGTATAGTTATGTTTTAAGATTAGTTTTTTGATTAAGTATCACTTAACTTTTAAGCACATATTACCACAATATTCAGATAAGTCAACCCCTAATACAAAAAAATTAAGTATTTTTTATTTTCAAGCACTATTGATTTTTTGATGTACTGTCATATATACTATATTAATTGCGATACGGTACTTAATTATTAAGGAGGACGCTATGAACTTACAAGCAGCATTTATTTACATCGGACCTGATCTCGAAAAAGATAACGCGAGAGCAGTCATAGATAACGGAGGCATCTGCCTCAATGTATGCGGAGTCAAAAATTATGCCGAGGCTGAGGAAGTCGCCCGCGAAATGGCGGCAAAAGGCGTAGGCGCTATCGAACTCTGCGGAGGATTCGGCAATGACGGCATTGCCAGGATACAGAAAGCAGCCGGTCCGGAAGTTGCAGTCGGCGCTGTCAAATTTCCGTTCCATCCTGGTCTCGGCTTTAAATCAGGCGACGACTTCTTCGAATAACTTTTTCGGCAATTTAATACAACCGATCCGCCAATAGTGCGGGTCGGTTTTTTATCATTTTATTGACAACTCATTCCTTTGTGCCTAAAATATGTTAGGGAACACAGATTATTCATTTCCATGATGAGAGACGGGTAGGTATTTATTTTGACACTGGAAAATATTGTACTAGGAAAAAAACTTAAAGCTTTCAGGAAGGAAGCAGGCTTATCACTTTCAGAAGTCGCCGAACAGGCGGGTCTGAGCAGTGCTTTTATAAGCATGGTCGAAAACGGGAAGAGCGGCATCAGCTACACCCGTCTTCACGTTCTGCTGCGAATTTACAACAGGAACCTGATCGAACTCGACGAAACAGACCGTTCCGACGGCAGCGTCGTCAAAGCAGGCAACGCACGCACTGTTGTTACGGATAACCATACTATCCTTCAGGCCATGAGCAGTATAAACGATGAAGAATATATCGGCGGTTTCCGGATGTTCGTAGAGCCGGGCTGTCACAACAGTTTCGACCAGCATGTCGGCCACGAATTCACATATGTGATCCACGGGGACATTCAGGTCGTGCTCAGGCACCCGGACGGCACCGAAGAGCGCAGAGACCTGACGACAGGCGACACCACCATACACGATTCCATGCTGAAGCACAGCTGGTACAATGTCGGCGATGACGTCGCAACAGTCCTGATAATAGAAATCAAGAATCAGCACCAGGATGAATCATGCGCGGACAGGTATGAACGGCTCGCCAAGGAGAACGATGTCTGATCTGTTTCTGCTCACGCGTTTATAATGGCTGATCGCCATTTTTCTGTACATGTATTCGTCCTTTTCATCCGACGGGACATGATAAATAAACAGCTTGGACAGTCCCAGATCATCGACCGCATCGAACCATTTTTTCCGGCCGACCGCAATAGGATTGAAAAAACCGACAGTCTTCTCAGGCATGCCCTGCAGAAGACTGTTTTTAATGTCATCGATGTGGTCAAGATCGATGTCGGCAGTCACGAGCACTCCTTCATTGCCGCACGAAACCAGCAGGCAGTAATGATAGTGGCAGTAATACGTCACATGGTCGCATCGTGCATAGGCGATCTTCATATCCCCCGCCGTGACCGAAGGAGCCGCGTCAGGTGTTTCGCCGAGGAAGACCGTCCGCCCGCCTGCAACCTCCGATATTGCCGCATCCTCTTTTTCGTGTCCGCTGACCGCGGTCGGAAGCAGTAATATCGTTTCCCGGTGATTTTTCATAAATTCGAGCGTTTTGCCGTAATCGAAATGATCATCGTGGCGATGCGTATAGGCGATCGCCGTGATGTCCGCCCATTCTCCCGTTCCTTCTATTATCGCACGCTCAGTCTCCTTGTCGATCATATCGAACAGACTGTTTTCATTGTTGAGCGCATCTATCAGAACACTGCTGCTGCCGCTTTTAACAAGCAGTCCGCAGTTTGCCAGATATTTTATTTTCAGATTTGTCATTTAGCCGTTTCCTCTTTTCCCGCTCTTCATAATACACGAAGTGCGGGAATGCAGTCAAGAGACTGCCGCGCGGTTTTCCCGCGCGGCAGCTGAACAGACATATTATTTAATTGCTTTCCTTCACCCTAAAGGCACTTCTCCAGCGCTTTCAAAAATTCTTTGCAGTCGTCAGTATAAATTTCGCCCATATTGGCGACCTGGAACATTCCCATATCATAGAATATTCCCTTTCCGGCATATACAGTGTATCCGGCATCGCTCATTTTCGCTATGAACTCTTCCAGATCGTCACCTTCAGGCAGGAATACAGATGTGACAGTATTGGACATCTGTTCCTCCGGAAGCAGGAATTTCAGTCCCAGCTCCTTCATGCCGTCTCTCAGCACCCGGGCGCATTCTTTGTATCTTGCGATCTGGTTGTCCAGTCCTTCGTCCAGAATGTTGGTAAGAGCCGTATTGAGAGCCCAGAACAGGTTTACATTCGGAGTGTTCGGCGTCTGATTGTTTTTGGCGGCGGCCTGATAATGCCTGGCCAGATTCAGGTAAACGTTCCGTCCCATTTCCGGGGTAAGTGTTTTCAGCACGTTTTCCCTGGCGCAGACATAGGCCGATCCCGGATATGCGCCTACGCATTTTCCGCCGACCGATGTGGCGAACGTGATATGCATGTCTACGACATCGATATCCTGTCCCGCCGCAGCCGACACACAGTCAACCATAAACATCTTGCCGTATTTATCGGCGAGATCTCCTACAGCCTTGACAGGATTTATCATACATGATGATGTCTCGTGGAATACCATGCAGATAACCTTGACCGCTTTATCAGCCGCCAGAGCTTTCTCCACCGCATCCAGATCGGGAAGCTTGCCCCATTCGAACGAACAGTCCACATAACCGATCTTGTACTGATCCAGTATCTGCTTCAGCCTGTTGCCGAATTCACCGTTTCTGATCAGCAGCGCTTTCTCGCCGTCTTTGAATATCGAGGCAAGCACGGTTTCGTTGGCGGCCGTACCCGATCCGGAAATAATAACCGATCTGTAAGAGTCGTCCGCCTTAAACAATTTGTTGATCTTATCCGTCGTATCTTTATACAGCTCTTCAAATTCAGGGCTCCTGTGGCAGATGTCATAATGGGTGAGTGATTGTCTCACATTTTCCCCGACCATTACCGGCCCCGGGCTAAAAAGAAATGTTTTACTCATTTGTGGTTTCTCCATTTTCTTATTCTATTTGTCTATCCATTCTTTAGACCTATCAACCGCTTTATGCCATTGATGCATTAAGCTGTTACACTCATCATTGTTCATATGAGGTTCATAAATAATTTCGATATTATTATTTTGTGGAATATTATTTATAGAAGAGAATTCGCCCATACTCAGCGCCGCCAGACGTGCCGAGCCCAATGCGGTAGTTTCTTTAATTTTAGGCACTTCGATTCGGATTCCAAGCATATCAGCCTGAAACTGCATAAGAAACTTATTCATTGTCAAACCGCCATCGACTCTCATCGCCCGAATTGGCTGTCCGCAATTTGGCCTCATAATATCAAAAATGTCTTTTACTTGATATGCTGTTGCTTCTAAAGCAGCTCTAACAATTTGTTCACGTGATGTCCCGCCAGTTATTCCAACAATTGTGCCACGTGCATAAGAATCCCAATAAGGTACTGCTAATCCCGTGAACGCCGGTACAAAAAACACACCACCATTGTTGTCTGCGGCAAATGCCATTTCTTCAGTTTGTGCTGCATTATTGATAATATTGAGTTTATCTCTAAGCCACTGAATAGCCGCCCCCGCAACATAAACGCCGCAATCTAACGCAAAGGTTATGTTGCCGTTTAATTTCCATGCAACAGTAGTAAGTGCTCCATTATTAGGGAGTAATGGTTTGGTGCCGATATTCATCAGCATAAAGCAACCAGTTCCATAAGTGCATTTTATAGACCCAGGAGTAAAGCATTCCTGCCCAAACAATGCCGCTTGCTGATCTGCAATCGATCCGGCAATTGGAATTTTTGCACCCAGAAAACTCGATGGTTCTGTAAAGCCATAAATCATTGAACTGTCGCATATCGCAGGAAACATTTTACGTTCAAATCCAAAAGAATCAAGAATGACTTGATCCCAATCCCCCGTATGTATATTCATCAGCATGGTTCTGCTGGCAGTAGAGCTATCGGTGATATGCACTTGTCCGTTAGTCATTTTCCATATCAACCAGGAATCCATAGTTCCTACGAGTATTTTGTTATGATTGATTTTATGCTGCACGCCAGGGACGTTATCGATAATCCATTTTATCTTTGTCGCAGAATAATAAGCATCAACCCGCAAACCCGTTTTGTAATATATTTCCCCGCCATGCTGTTCGAATATAATGCCAGCCTCTTCTGCAGTTCTGCGGTCTTGCCATACTATTGCATTATAAACAGGCTCACCTGAGTCTTTATCCCACATCATTACAGATTCCCCTTCGTTGTCAATGCCGATACAATAAATATCAGACGGCGCGATACCAGCACTTTTACATGCCTGGGCGGTAGAATTTAGTGCACTTTTCCATATATCCAAAGGACTATGTTCTACCCATCCCGGCTTCGGAAAGATTTGTTTATGTTCACTGTATCCATAACCTGCTATGTCCCATTTCTCATTAAATAGTAATGCTGTTGTACCGGTTGTACCTTCATCAAGTCCAAGGTAGTATCTTGTAGCCATTAGACTCTCCTCCACTTCAGTGTCAATTTTTGTGCGATTTTTTTGCCAAGAAAGAATGGGGCCCACTCTTGCGAAAAAGTATTATTTTTTCGTAAGGAAAAACAAACACTCTTCAAAAGTGATATTTTTTCCATTGAAAAACGAATATTTTGTTATCATACTGGTAAAAAAGGAGATTGCCAGCTAAAATTTTCATATAATCTGCAATCTCCTTTTACAATAAATTTACAATCTCCAAGCAAAGATTACGACCATTTATATCATTACAAAATGGTTAGATAATGTCATGCTGCTCAAAAAACTCTTCTACAGTTTTATTATATTTTTCTTTTTGTTCAACATGAACAAGGTGCGTTCCATCCTCAAAAAGTATCCATTGAGCATTTGGGATACCGTCATACACCTGCTTGGCAATAAGCGGTGTACATTCATCCCTTGAACCAGAAGTAACAAGTGTTGGAATAGTTATTTTATGAAGATCATTGACTACATTGAAATCTTTCAAGTTTCCGCTGATATCAAATTCGCTATATCCCTGCATTGTATTATAAACTTCATTGTCTCCTTCTGTATCAAATGTTACCTGAACATAATCCGGAACTTCAGGTAAATCATACACATATCTTCGATAGTACTCATCTGCAGCAGCCTGATATTCCGGCCCTTCATGCACGCCTGTCTCATCAGCTTTAATCAATGCATCCTGCATATGCTGCGGTAGATATCCTCTTAATCTTTTTGCTTCTTTGCCCCATAATTGAAAATCCGCAGGAGAACTTGCAACAACCATACTTTTCACACCAACAGGTTGATCAATCGCATATGCCATTAGCAGCATGCCTCCCCATGATTGCCCAATCATGTGACATTGAGTTAAATTCAATGCATTTCTAACAACATCAATTTCTTCCTTAAACAACTCCACCGTCCACATATCAGGATTTGACGGTGCAGGTGATTTGCCACATCCTAATTGATCATAGTAAATAACCGCCCGTCCATAATCTGCAATACCGTCGAATGATTCCAAATAATCATGCTGGGCTCCCGGTCCTCCGTGAAGTGTAAGTAGCGGAAGTTTGCCGTCTTCACATTCACCAACAATACGATAATATGTTTTTAGCCCTTTAAACGGGATGTATCCTTCTTTAATGTTCGACATTGTTTTTCCTCCTTATTTCTCATATTTATATTAAAGCCAACTATACTTCAAGATGTTTAAATGCGTCAGGTACTTCCTTATAACCCTTTGATTTAACCGCTCCTACAATAATGCCGATAATTAGCCAAGAGAACCCAACGATGTATGTAATTTTGTCAAAACCTGTAAATACATACAGCAAAATTAGTACGCCAAGCCATGGACAAATGCAATATTTCATTATGCTTCCAAAACCATTTCTTTGCTTTTCTCTAACGAAGAAATATACAAATACGGCAATATTCAGTAGGACAAATGAAGACAGTGCTCCGAAATTGACCAAACGCGAAAGCTGATCCAAAGTTAACAGGCAAGCAATACCACTTGCAAAGATACCAACAAATATGATTCCCAAATAAGGTGTTTGATATTTTGGATGAATCTTTGCAAAGAATTTTGGCATCATGCCATCACGTCCCATGCCGTATAGCATTCGTGATGTCGCAGCTTGTGCCGTAAGATTATTTGCTATCCCGGATGCAATGATATTAACAATAAGTAGCAGATACTGTAATCCTTTTCCTCCGGCCAAATATGCGCAGTTAAAGAAGGCCAGATTCTCATCCATGTTCTGCCAATTAGGATCAACCAACGAAGCAACATACGTTTGCAGCACGAAAACTCCTACCATAAATATCAATGCAATCAATATTCCTTTACCGATATTCTTTTCTGGTTCTATTGTTTCTTCAGCCATGGTACTCATGCCGTCAAATCCCAAAAATGAAAGGCATGCTACGGAACAGGCAGAAGCAATAAACGAAAGATTAACATGACCCGCCTGGTAAATTGGATCAAGGCTGAGGTGTCCCGTTCCTCCGCCGCGGAATACAAAACTTAAACCAATTACCAAGAAAGCAACCAATGCAACGCATTCAACAATAAATAATACCCAATCCAAACCCTTTGTCATATTTATTCCGCGAATATTGACAAATGTATTAAAAAGCATAAACACTAAAATCCATACAAACCAAGGTGAATTGGGAACCAATGCAACTCCCCAATTTGCGACAACCACATATATCAATGCAGGAATGAATAAATAATCTAAAAGTATCAGCCATCCTGCAATAAATCCAACATGTGGATTTATTCCTCTTTGAACATATGCATATACCGAGCCTGCAATAGGAAACTTATTGCTCATTCTCATATAACTCATGGCAGTAAAACTGATACAAATACCACCCACAATATATACTAAAGGGGTCATGCCATTACTGGATTTTTGTACGATACCAAAAATGGACATTGGTGCAACAACTACCATGTATAATATGCCATATAGAACAACATCCTTTAATGTCATTGACCTTTTGAGTTCCTGTTTATATCCAAATTGCTCAACACCTCCAGAGGAAGTTGGGCCTTTATTATTATCGCTCATCATTATCTCCTTTCAAAATTATTATCTTTCATATACAACAAATAAGAAATGCAAGTAGTGTATGCAACACCATATTTCACCGATTAAATCAAATTATCACTAAACATATCACCGTCCTTTTACATTCTACACTGTAAAGTAATTAGTACGCCAGCTATGCGTTCGAATATTCTGACTATATAGTATGCCTCGGCTCCGGCAATTTATAGTATAAATCGGAAATATCTTTAAAAATAGATTAATAGCAATTGTTCAAATAATAATATTCCAGCAACTAAACGATTGTGAAAAACTGCTTGATTATTTCCCAGATCTGTACGATTGACGAAAAGCAGTAAAAGTGTTATCATTTATGTGTTCCGAAATTTACTATAAGGAGCTAAAAAATATGTCATATTACGTTAGTAATCAACAACTAATATCATACAAACTGGACCTTTCTAATTATAGGCCGGTTTCATATGCATTTAGTGGATGTGAAACAGAACACTATTATCTTAACAGCGGACATCCATTATTTTTTCTGGTGTGTGAGATAGTACAAATAAAAAACATCTTCGCGCATACTGTGAATTATCCTTTCATCCCTGACGGTTGTATTTCAATGATTTTTTCAGGCGCTGCAGGCTCTGGCATTTTTGATAAAGCATACATTTGCGGCACTATTGACGAAGCAAAAAAATTACAACTTGCTCAATCACAGGATTATTTAATAATTCGATATAGGCCAGGATTTATTGCAAATATATTGCCTTATAATCTATCTGCTATAAAAAACAGAACGTTAGAATTATCAAAAAGCATGGATAACGGTGACAGATTATTATTCATTGCCGGTAAAGAATTACCTTTGAATGAAAAGATTCTTCAGATGTCACAAATTCTTGCGCGAAATTACATGCTTGAATATTCTTCAGAGTATATTATTAGATACTGTCTTAATAAAATCATCCAGGATAATGGCAATGTATTTGTAGCACAGCTAGCAAAAGAAACAGGCTTTTCCGAGAGGTATATCGGGAAATTATTCGAACGATATGTCGGCATTTCACCGAAAATGTTTGCAGAAATTATCAAACTGCAGTGTTCGTTACGTAACATTCTTCAAACAGAATCAAGTTATTCACTTGCAGATATAGCAAACGAAAGCGGCTATTATGATCATGCACATATGAATCATGCTTATCACAAGTTTTTATCTTGCTCGTCGGGAAAAATCAAAGAGCATGGCCTAGCAGCGCTCGAAAAAATAAATATGGATTCAGTGTTATAGTATATATTATAGTTTTTCATTTTAAGGAAGGTGTAAAATATGCCAGAAAAGTATTATTTAGGAATAGACCAAGGAACAACAGGAACTGCTGCATTAATTCTTAATTCAAACTTGGAAGTAATATCGCAAGGATATGCAGATTATAAATTGCTTTACCCAAAACCAGGATGGGTAGAACACAATCCTATAGATATTTGGAATGCAGTTTTAGATGCTGTTTTACAAGCTTGCAACGCAGCTAACATTAAACCTGCACAGTTAGAGTGTATTGGCATTGATCATGAAGGAGAAACCGTTATTGCATGGGATAATATCACAGGTGAACCTCTTTATAATGCTATAGTATGGCAAGATAGAAGAACAGCACGATATGCCGATTCTTTAATCGAACAATACGGTGAAACAATAAGGCAAAAGACCGGACTAATAGCCGATGCTTATTTTTCAGCCACAAAAATCAAATGGATTATCGATAATGTTGAAGGTGTCAAAGAAAAGATAAAGGCAAAACGTGTTTACGCAGGGAATCTTGGCACTTGGTTGATTTGGAAAATGACGCATGGCAAAGTCTATGTTACGGATTGTTCAACGGCAAGCAGAACCATGCTTTTTAATATCAATACCTGCGAATGGGATGAAGATATTCTTGGAATACTAGATATAGACAAAGATATTCTACCGGAGATATGTGATAGTTCAATGATTTATGGTTCTACAGATCCAATAGACTTTCTTGGAGCAGACGTTCCTATTTCCGGTCTTGCAGTCGATCAGCAAGCCGCCTTATTTGGACAGGAATGCTTCGCTCCAGGATCCATAAAATGCACTTATGGAACAGGATGTTTTATGCTCATGAACACTGGTAATATTCCAGTTTACTCTAATAATGGTTTATTAACTACTGTTGCCTGGAGAATTAATGGAGAAATGGCATTTGCCTTGGACGGCGGTGTTTATGCCACTGGTGCAACTACACAGTGGCTCCGAGATAAACTCAACATTATCAGCAATGCATCACAAACTGAACAAATGGCTGTTGATGCTAAGGATAATGGCGGTGTATATTTTGTACCGGCATTCACCGGATTAGCTGCCCCTCACTGGGATTCATATGCCCGTGGTACAATTGTAGGCATAACCGGCGGAACGACGCGCGAGCAAATTGTCAGAGCTGCATTAGAATCTACTGCATATCAAGTAAAAGATGTACTGGATGTTATGAATCTTAATGCAAATATTCCTATTAACAAAATTCGAGTAGACGGCGGTGCTGTTGCGAATTCATTTTTGATGCAATTTCAGGCTGATTTACTTGACATATCAATAGATGTCCCCGTTGTAAAAAACACCACTGCTTTGGGATCGGCTTTTCTTGGTGCTCTGGGTATTGAAGATATCACTTCATTGAATGACATATCACACCATTTGAGATTGGACAAAACATATACGCCGAACATGAATGATGATGAAAGAAATACATTATTATACTATTGGCACAAAGCTGTGGAAAGATCAAAAAATTGGATTGAAGACTAACATTGTTTCAGGCGCATTGACATCAAATCCTTTAATGTTTTTCTTTATTGCGTGTACATATGTTTCCAAGCAAACGGTAATCCATCTACTTGTAACCACATGAGAATATATATGTGTGGTTTATTATGAACCTTTTTGCATTTACCATGAAACATACTTACAGGAAATGATAAGAACGAATTGGAAAGTACCAGCTTTCATAGATGAAAAATTTTATTTCACTGATATGCGCTATTATATTTTCAGTTTGATATAATAATAAAACCATCATTAAAAGAACGAGGTGAGTCCTATCAGGAACGCAGAAGACAGCAGTATAAAGAAAATCATCGCCGTGTTTGCCGCGGCGGTCATTGCGCTGTGTCCGCTCGTTCAGCCGGCAGAGGCGGTCTGTGCAGCATCGACAGCTCCGGGCACTTATGCAGCGGCAGCCGGAACAGCATCGGATACTGCCGGCACCGATGCGCTGAAATCAGGCGAGGCGGATTACATATGTTCACTCGCTGTTAAAAGCGGTCCCCTGGCCGGGGCCATACCCGAAAGCACAGCCGACAATACTGTCAATCCGTATTTTGACGACTTCGCCTGTCTGGGACTGGTTTCGTACGGCCGCGCCGCAGACCGGCAGACAGTGCTCAGCTATATCAACTGGCATATTGCACATATGAACACAGCAGCGCAGGACAAGTACGGCCTCGCCGGCACGATATACGATTACGCGGACGGCGTATCCACGGGGAATTATGATTCGACAGATTCCTACGCGGCTACATTCATTATGCTCCTGGATAATTACTGCCGGGTTTATGACAGCGATTTTCTGCGGGGGCGCGAAGATCTGCTCGACACGCTGGTCAGCGTCATGAAGTCGACTTACATCGAGAAGATCAGTCTGTCGAAGGCGACACCGGGTTACGATGAATGCATACTGATGGATAACTGCGAGGTCTTCAGAGGGTTCAAAAGCGCTTCGCACATATATTCATCGTATTTAAACGATACGGCAAAAGCTGCCGCTATGCAGACATATGCCGCGCGCACGAAGACAGCGATCAGGAAAAGATTCTGGTCCTCTTCGCAGCACTGTTTCCGTCCGGCAGCGGACATCAGCGGCCGGCCCGAGTCGCGGACACGGCTCAGCATATTTTATCCCGACGCATCGTGCCAGCTTTTCCCTGTTATTTACGGAGTCATCAAACCGGAAGGCTCCATGGCGAAGCATGCATACGCTGCATTCAAAAAATATTATCTCCGGAAGGGCGTCAGCGGACGCGACTGGGCAGCCGTCAGTGTCAGGGGCAGCGAAGGCTATCCGTGGTGCATCCTCCTGAGCGGGATCATCAAAATGAACGACATGAAAACAGCGCACAGATATGAAAAGAACCTGCAGAAAAAATTCATCACCTCCGGTCATCCGTACCCGTATTACTGCGGCGAGGCGGGCTGGTATCTGATGTCTCTCTCTGCGCGGTAAACGATACATTGAACGAAACGGCCACGAAAGGAAAACAACGATGGAAAAAGAACTGATAAACAACGCGCGGGATCTGCTCGCAGGCGGCCATGATATAGTCACGGCCAGGATAGTCAGAACGACCGGCTCTTCGCCGCGGCACAGGGATGCATACATGATCATCTCATCTGACGGCAGCAGGTTCGGCACTGTCGGCGGCGGAATTCTGGAAGTCAAAACAGAAGAAATATGCCGCCGGACGCTTGAGGACCGGACCGTTTCTCATAAGTACCACTTCAACCTCAACACCGAAGGCAAAGACGCTCTCGGCATGGCGTGCGGAGGCGAAGCCGATATTCTGATAGAATTCTGGGACGGCGCCCATCCGGAAAATTATATCGCGCCGCCCGTTCTGGAATGCACGGCCTTCATTTTCGGAGGCGGTCATGTTTCACAGGCGCTTGAACCCGTACTTCGTTCCGTTGATTTCCGCACTGTCATCCTCGACGACCGCGCTGAATTTGCCAGCCGCGAACTTTTCCCGGCAGCTGACGAAGTCATCCGCATCGATTCGTACGAAAATGCCTTCACCGATATCTCTGCCGACAATGAAAGCTATATAGTAATAGTCACTCACGGCCACAGGGGAGATTACTCGGTCCTGCGCAGGGCAGTGGACCTGCCGCATGCGTATATCGGCATGATCGGCAGCCGCCGCAAGACCGCGGTGCTGTTCGACAGGCTCAGAGAAGACGGCATCCCGGAAGATGTCATAAATAAGATATATGCCCCGGTCGGGGAAAAAATCTTTGCGGAAACACCCGCGGAGATAGCCGTCAGTATTGCCGCAGAAATGATCAAAGTGCGCTCGGGCCACGGAACGAGGCAGTAATGAAGCATCTTTTTCTCGAAGGACCGGTCAGGACCGGCAAGTCAACACTTTTGCTGGAATGCATATCAGACATCAGAGAATATGCAGGCGGTTTCTGCTGCATACGATTAACAGACAGCAGCGGCAATGTCAGGGGCTTTCGTCTGGCCCCACCGGATGCGGATTACCGCGAGCAGCCGTATGACGGTTCCCTGCCCGATATCTTTCTCGAATCCGGACCGGACGGTATGAAAAAACATCCCGAAGTATTTGAAACTTCGGGCATAGATTATCTGCGAAAAAGCACGGGCAAAAAATTCATCCTCCTCGATGAGATCGGCGGTTTCGAACTCATGAGCAGTCCGGTGCGCAGTGAGTATTACCGCACACTCGCCAGCGGCATTCCCTGCCTCGGCGTGATAAAATCCGCCGCCAATACCGGCACAATGATCCGGCGTTCCGGTTTTGCCGCGGAAATAGCTGCGGCGAACGCGCAGCTGCGCAGAAATCTGGTCACCGGTTTCAGCGCTGAAATCATCGAGTACAGCTCCGCTGCCTCTGTTTCTGTCCGCGCTGCGGTTAACAGCTTTGTGGATTCCGTCATTTCACGGTAAAGGTATCGACAATTTTCCCCTCGGCGTCATAAGCCGTCACCTGCATATTATCCGCATTTACTTTATAGATCTCATACGTACTGTTCACCGTCGAAAGTTTTTTTACATATGACGGGATGCTGTCGCCCGAGCGGTAGTATCTGCTGATCTTCTGCCCCGAATCTGCAGTCATGTAAATGATCCCGCTGATTTTTTTTGTTCTCATATATACATGCTGATGCCCGTTCTGCACCAGCTTAACGCCGGTATCCTCAAAAATCGGGACCCAGTTCTTTCGTATATTCCGGTACAGCTGCACATTGGGTTTGTCTTCCGCGACCGGATATGCCGGGTGATGCATATAGACGATCTTGTACTTGGCAGTGCTTTTCTGCAGATCGTTCGCCAGCCAGCTGTCGGTCTTCCTGATCATGGCATGCCACGATTTTTCTCCCATTGCCAGACGCCGCTCATTCATGAATATGCCGCTGTTCAGCGAAACGAAATGGCATGACCCGTAATCAAACGAATACACTTCCTCCTTCAGCCCGGACGGTCCGTTCTTCGGCAGATCGAACATCTGCTTATACGTATACGGGGTGACCGATATTTCATGGTTCCCGGAAGTCGGCATCAGCGGGATAGCGGTGAAAACATCATCAGCGTTCCTGAAAAACGCTTTCCAGTCCCGGATGTCGGCATTCTTGTCGACCATGTCGCCCATAGAAAGAGCAAATCTGATATCGCTGTTCTTTTTATACGCCGAGCTGATCATATCTCCCCAGACACCGTAATCGCGGTCTCGCAGCTGATACTGCACATCGCCGAGCGACATGAAGCTGAACGTCCCGCCGGTCTCCGTCCTGAAAACATGACGGCCGCTCCACCTGTGCCCTGCCCCGACCGAATACACATATTCCGTATCCTTTTTCAATCCGCTCAGTTCAGCGCTGTACCTGTAATAATCTCCGCTCGTGACTTTGACGGCTTTTCCTTTCGCTTCAGATGTGAATCTCCCGCACGCTCTGAAAGCAGTCACGGACGCATACCTCACATATTCCTTGCCGCCGCTTCCTTTCCAGTTTACCGTCTGCGTCGAAGCGGGGTCTCCGGTCCATGTCAGAATGATCCCTGACGGAACATTGGCAGGAGACGCCGCGGCAGACGACGGAGCACGCGAAAACGCTCCGCAGCCGGCGGCGATGAACGCAGCACAGAGCAGCGGGAAAACGATCATCAGTATTTTATCCGCCCGTCTCAGAACCAGCTTCCGCATATATGTCCTGCGGCTGTAAGCGCGGAACCTCCTCGTTTCCATGGAGATCGACATATCCTTCGTCCGGCCCAGCGCACCCGCCAGCACCGGGAAGCATATCCTGGCATATAGCCTGAGCTTCTCAGGCAGCGGCGCTTTTCTGACCTCTACTCCCCTCAGCTGGATGCTGTAATACACATCCAGCGCTTCTTCCTTCAGAAGCGGGAAAAAGTGCAGGCCGATCATTACCATATAGGCGATCTCATAGGGTATCTTCATCTGAACAAGACCGAGAAGATAATCCCGCACCGCGCCGGTCATCAGGATCAGCGCCGACATGATCACGATCAGCAGCCTTATGCAGAGCATTGCCCCGAGGATCCACCTCCCGAACAGCGCCTGCAGAACGAACAGAAAAACAACCAGCCCGACAGCGCCTTTCGCCTGCCTGAGCTGCACCGCCGGCCCTATCCCGCCGAGCAGCATCAGCAGCTCCGTAAAAACAAACAGTCCGGCCAGGAAAAATATATTCCCGACGGTCATAGCCGCCGTGGAAACAGCGATGACGATCACTATTTTCGTCCGCGGATCGAGCGAAGAAAGCTTATACATTGCGTCCTCCTCCCGGCATGACGATCTCCCGGTCCGCCGCCAGCGCGGCAAACGCGCGGTCGTGCGTGATCAGGATCGTTCCGCAGCCGTTTTCTTCTTTTATCCGCAGTAATGTTTCGTACAATGCGCTCTTTCTTTTTTTGTCCAGAGACGACGTCGGTTCGTCCAGTATCAGGAACGACGGTCTCAGCGCCATTACTGCCGCCAGCACGACGCGCTGCCTTTCTCCGGCGGACAATGACAGCGGGAATGCATCTCTGTATTTTTCCAGCTCAAAATTTTTCATTGCATCTTCGGCCCTGGCCCGAGCTTCTTCTGCAGTCATCAGACCTTTTTTCACTTTATTATCCAGGCCGAATCTTATCTCTTCCGCTGTCGTCGCCGAAAAAAGCTGCCGTGAAGGCTCCTGCATGACGTATCCTATCCGGGCGCCGCGTTCCGCCAGCGACAGACCCGCAAGGTCTTCTTTTCCGAGCTTTACAGAGCCGCTGTCCGGCACGAGTATCCCCATTATGATCCGGGCAAGCGTCGTTTTCCCGCAGCCATTCTTCCCCGTCAGAGCGGTTATTTCACCGCAGGCAAAATCAGCCGAAAAATCCTCCAGCACAGGCTTCCCCGCGCCGTAATGAAAAGATATGTTCTCCGCTCTCAGCGAAATGCCGTCCGCTCCCGGCGCAGCGCTGCAGACCCGGCCGCTCATATTTCCGCCTCCGGTCTGTCAAGGGAAATATAACTGTCAGCGTAATCTATCTCATCGCAGTCATGCTCGGCTATCACCACTGTCGTGCCTGTTTCATGCAGCATTTTTATGACCCCGTTCACGTCAGTCTTACCCTCTTCATCCAGGTGTGAAAGAGGCTCATCCATAAGAATGATATCCGGTTCAAACGCCAGTACCGACCCGATGCACACCAGCTGTTTCTGCCCTCCGGAAAGCCGGGAAGGGTCCGCTTCCGCCAGATCGGAAATATGCAGGAGCCTCATGACATCATCGACCCTTTCTCTGATATCCGCCGGATCCATACAGATATTCTCCGGTCCGAAAGCAATCTCGTCTTCTACAGTCGTCGCTATTATCTGCCGGTCCGGATCCTGCATGACATACCCGACCGTCCCGCTGACTTTTATTTCACCTGTGAGAACGCCGCCAGTATATTTCGGCACTGCCCCGGCGATTATTCCCAGTACAGTCGATTTGCCGCAGCCCGAAAGCCCGGTGAGGACGGTGACCGTATTTTTTCCCACACAGAAAGAGAGACCGTCTATTACATTGCCGCGGTCTTTTTCATAAGCAAATGTCAGATTGTCCGCCTCTATCACTTTCTGCATTCTATCCCAACCAGATACATGACGCTCCTGGTCCCGTAACTGTCCGTTGTCACGAGAAGTCTCATCGGTCCGGTCCCTCCGTCGTTGTAATGTTCAAGCAGCCTGCCGTTCTTTCTGTATACGATCAGGATGCCGCTGCCGTCCTTTATTTCCTTCGCCGAAAGAGCCGCCGAATAGCCGTCCCCCGCCTTGAATATGAACGTCTTGTATTCCCTGAGAAGACCTTTGTCAGCGCTGTTCAGAACATCACTGACGCGGGCGCCCGTGAAGCTTCCTTTTTCAGTTCCCTGCGACGACGAGATTATTTTCGCGTCGGCCGTTTCAGCCTTCAGTCTTTCTATATCGCGGAGCGACATGACTATATCGCTTTGTCCGCTCCTGCTTATCGTCAGCGAATATCCGGCAGCCGCCGTACCCGCGCTGCTGAAATGCGCCGCTCCCGCAGCTGCTCCTGCCGCAATGGTGACCGCAGTAATGATCAGAACGGTTCTCCGTCCTATCTTTCTCTTCGGCAGTTCGCATTCATCCGGCGTCTTCACGATTTTATACTTCGCAAGAGCAGTGAGCAGTCCCCAGGATATCGCTCCGCCGATGCCTCCCGATATTGCCGCGATTGCCAGAATGAGTATGAGATACGCGCCCGGCGCTCTGAAAAACACTATATTCACACAGGCCGTACCGGTCAGATTGGCGATCGCGCAGGCGGTGATGCAGCATCCCCTGCAGCAGGCGCGATGACCCGACGCCAGGAAGAACAGATCCGCCGCCAGCCCCGGAGTCACATAGGTGAACAGACTCATTATTCCGTGTGAACCCACGATTCCCGTCAGCATTACCAGAAGCGCCTGGACTATCGAAATGATCACTGCAGTCCACGGCTTCCTCGTGATACCGCAGCCGATCACCAGCCACATCATATAAAGTCCGCCGGCGAACGCGCCGCTCGGTATCATCAGCGGTCCGCTGATAAGATGCACAAGAGGCACCGCCACGGGCTTGACCGCGATCCCCAGAGCAGCCATTACCGCCATTACTACCAGATCATATGTTGTAAATTTCCGCAGCACTCTGTTCATGTCACTCCGTCTCTTCGATCGTACAAATGCCGCGCGCCCAGTTCTGCATATTGAAATCCTTGGTGTCCTCGCCGTCGTAATCCGCCTGGCCGATTATCAGCTGTCTGTTTTTCAGCGTTATGATCGGCGGGACTTTTGTTTTCGCAGATCCCGTTTCGTCTTTGAATGCGTAAAGATCATAAAGATCGCTGACCTCATATTCTTTCGTATATTCATCATCGCATACGACTTTGATCGCCCTGGCACTGCCTATGCCGGCTTCCTTCAGGAAGTATCTGAGCTCCGTGCCCGTGTACTTTTTTATCTCGCGTTTATTGTTGTCTTTTTTGCTGCGTCCGCTGTAAGTATGCGTTTCCGTATCGAGGGCGTTCAGATCCGCCTGTGTGAAACTGCGCGTCACATCGCCGCTCTTGTCGCGTACCGTCAGCACCGTATCCGATGAGGCTGAAGACTGCGCCGCCGAAGACTGCGCCGATGACGAAGACGATCCGCTGCCGCAGCCCGCGGCCGAAACAGCCACCAGGAT
>JALCRY010000039.1 GCA_022652985.1 Eubacteriaceae bacterium
GAAGAACACCCGGACATCAAAGTCGGTAAAATAAATGTCGATAAGCAACGCGAACTTGCCGGACGTTTCAACATCATGAGCATCCCGACTCTAGTAGTAATGAAAAACGGCAAGATCGTAGAACAGTCCGTCGGTGTACAGCCGAAACAGGCGATCACGAAAATGATCACCGCATATTAGTTTGATTCCGGCATTATCAGCGCTGCGAGCCTTTCTTTCAGTCCCGAGCAGCGCTCCGTAATCATATTGTTGTCGACCATCGCTTCCAGCCGCTTCTCCGATCCCACGAGCACGACGGCCTGCTTGCCCCTGGTCACTGCAGTGTAGAGCAGATTCCTCGTCGCCAGCATCGGCGGGAAAGCCGAAACCGGCATTACTACGATCGGGAACTCACTGCCCTGACTTTTGTGGACGGTAATGGCATATGCCAGCTCCAGTTCGTCCAGCTGCGAGAAATCGTACGTCACATACTTCACATCTTCGTAGATCACGATCATCCTCTTGTCGTCATTGTCTATTTTTTCAATGAATCCGACATCTCCGTTGAAGACGCCTTCACCTTCGCTGAAATCGTCCGACCGCCTCCACTTGAGATCATAATTGTTCCGCATCTGCATGACCTTGTCGCCTTCGCGGAATGTCCTGTCGCCGAACTTCTTTTCCTGTTTCATGTTCTGCGGCGGATTCAGCACAGCCTGCAGCCTGGAGTTGATATTTTCCGTGCCGATGATCTGTTTTTTGACAGGCGTCAGCACCTGAATATCCCTTATCGGGACCAGTTCGCTGTAATGCTCAGGCAGTCTTTTCGAGCAGAGTTCCGTCACTGTGTCGAGTATATCCTGCTGCTTGTCATGCCTCAGCAGGAAAAAGTCCGTGCCCTCTCCGTTGTACTCCGGATAGCGCCCGGAATTGATCAGATGCGCGTTCACAACGATCATGCTTTCCTGCGCCTGCCTGAATATCTCATGCAGCTTCACGCTTGCGATATATTCACTGTCGATCATATCACCGAGAACATTTCCGGCCCCGACCGGCGGCAGCTGATCGGCATCCCCGACGAGTATCAGCCTCGTGCCCGGAGTCAGCGCTTTCAGAAGTGCGTCCATCAGGAACAGATCTATCATGGATGCTTCATCGACTATTACGGCCTTTGCATCGAGCGGATTCTCCTGATTACGTCCGAACCTCATCGAACTGCTGCTTTCATCGTAGTAATACTCCAGAAGTCTGTGTATCGTTTTTGCCTCGAACCCCGATGTCTCCGTGATCCTTTTGGCCGCTCTTCCGGTCGGCGCTGCTATGCTCGTTTCAAATTCACTCTTGTCGAGTATGCGTACGATCGCATTGATGATCGTGGTTTTTCCTGTACCCGGGCCGCCCGTAATGACTGATACGCTGTTCTTCAGAGAATGCTCTATGGCATTCTTCTGCTCCTCGCTGTACTCTATGCCGGTCTCTTTTTCCGCAGTTTTTATCAGTGATTTCATATCGGCGTTTATCGGCGCCGGATCGCTCTCGCTCAGCATCCTCAGGTTCCCGGTCACGCGCTTCTCCGCATCGTAGAAAGAGGTCAGATATATTACTTTCACCCCTTCGATAACGTCCGTCATGACACTGCCTTCGAAAGTCATCATCGTTACTGCATCGTCGACCTGCTCTCTGCCTGCTTCGAGAAGATCAGCCGCATATGTATACATATTTTCCTCAGGTACATATGTGTCGCCGCGGTTCGACTGGTTCGCAATAATGTATCTGATCCCGCAGGCGATCCTCTCTTCGTCGTCTTTCGCAATGCCGAGGCTCATGGCTATGGCATCCGCTTTTCTGAACCCGATGCCGTCAATGTCATCCGCCAGCGCATAAGGATTATTCTCGACTATTTCCATGGTCGCAACGCCGTATGACTGATACAGCTTGAGCGCGAAAGCCGGCGAGATACCGTATTTCTGCAGGCCCACCTCGATGGCGGCAAATTCCCTGTAGGTGACAAACGCGGCGTTGATCTGACCCGCCTTCGACTCAGAAACGCCTTTCACGGCAGTGAGTTTATCCGGATCCTTTTCTATAATATCGAAAGTATCTTTGCCGAATTTCCTGACTATCGCCTCGGCTGTTTTCGGACCTATGCCTTTCACAAGATCCGAGGCCAGGAATGCGGCCATGCCCGATTCGGTATCCGAAAGCACTTCTTCGCCTTCCTCGAACTTGAACTGCTCCCCGTAAACCGGATGTACTATAATATCGCCCGTAAGTTTATACGTGCGTCCGCTGTGACATGAAAGAAGAGTGCCCGTCACACGCATTTTACCGTCATCTGTTCTGATGTCGGCGACAGTCCACCCGTTCCCTTCATTTCTGAAAACTATATTGCTTATGACACCCTGGATCTCAATCATCCGTTCTGCTTATCCGTATCCTTTCGTCTGTATAATCTTCTGTTCTCCAGCGTCCAAACGCGGTCGCTGAACTCTCCCGGCTCTGTTTTGCTGAGAGCTTCTTCAAAGTCATAGAGCCTCGCATCGATGATATCGAGGTAATGCAGCATTTCCGCTTCCGGGAACAGCGGTCTTTTCGGACTGCCGTAATCCGGTTCGTAATGATGCGACAGCACCATGTGCTCGACCATTACTTTTTTTTCCTCCGGAAACCCCAGTTTAGTCATCTCGACTGCCAGCTCTCTGACTCCCATGGTTATATGTCCGAGCATCTGCCCTTCAAAAGTATAACCGTCCGAAATGCCGTACTCGTTCGACTGTATTTCTCTTATCTTCTCCAGGTCGTGCAGCAGGACTCCGGCCATCAGCAGGTCTCTGTCCAGCATCGTATATACTTCACACGCGCGCTCACCGAGCATTGCCATGCGCTTCTCATGCCAGAGCAGGCCCGCCATCTCGGCCCCGTGATTTTTGCTCGCGGCAGGATAATACAGAAGCTTCTCTCTGTTCTCCTCGAACCTCTGCACGCAGAGAGTCCGCAGATCGCTGTCACTTATTTCCTGCGCCTTCTGCAGAAGATATTCATACATGTCCTCCGCCGGTTCCGGAGCAGTCCTGATATAGTTCGACAGATCTGTTCCGTCTTCCTTCTGCCCCCGGCGGATCTTCGTGATCCTGAACTGCTTCATGCCGTTCCATTCCGTGACCGACGCCGCGATCTTCGCAATATTTCCGACCTCGATCGTGCTGAGTTTCTCCAGCTCCTCGTCAACGAGCTCCCATTTCTTCCCCGATATTTCACCGGTCTTGTCAGCCAGCAGAACGTCAAGATACTGCTTCCTGTTCGAACCCACCTTGACCGCTATCGACTTGACCATATAAAAATCCACCAGTTCTTCATTGGTGCGAAGCTGTGCTATATATTTATGTTCCATTTTCATTTACTCCTGTCCTGATTTTTAAGCATGTAACAATTATATACTAATTCGCTGATTATTAGTATAACACTTTTGGACGCACTATTTCCATATTTTCCCTATTTCTTTTGTTTTAGACTATCTGCGAACATAAATTCATAAGAATGATAATATATGAAATCGATAAAATCCAAATACGGTACCAATATTGATTTTTTCAGCGAAACGGTACCCTAAGCAATGGATTTATCGCGGTTAGCCTTGTCTAACTCATTGGAATTATAGTCATTTTACAGTATGGGCAATTGCTCAATCGCTGCAGCCCATTGGATACGGTACCAATATCGTTTTTTCCGTACACATGGTACCTTATTTTGAGTTCCATCATTTTTAAGCCCTGACAGCCAACAGTCGGCCACGATCCGGCACATACCCTGCAGCGGTTCCCGCAATTGCACCTCCGCAGGCGATAGTATATAATGGAACCGCGTTCATCTACGCACATAAAATGTCGATCATCGATCGAAAGGAGCACGACATGACGAAAGACATGGGTCTGGTCAGAGTAGGCGCAGCAGTGCCTCTGCTGAAAATCGCGGACCCCGCTGAAAATGCAAAAGAGATAATCAAACTGATAAACAAGGCAAACAGAGACAAGGCCGGCATTGTGGTCTTCCCTGAATTATGCGTTACGGGATACACCTGCGGAGATCTTTTCTTCCAGGATACTCTTTACGATGCGCAGATCGAGGCCCTGGCAAAGATAGCAAAAGCCACCGCCAATAAAAAAATCGTTGTCATCCTCGGCATCTATTTCAAGGTCGAGGGCAGCCTCTACAACTGTGCCGCTGTAATACAGAAAGGACAGATCATCGGCATTGTGCCGAAGACTTTCATACCGAACGGAGAGGAATTCTACGAAGCGAGATGGTTCGCCTCGGCTCTCGATTTCGGCAGCACATCTGAACTCGTGGATGTAAAAGGTCTGGATGACCTCTGCTTCTTCGGTCCGCAGGTGTTCGACGACACTGAGACAGGCCTTTCCATAGGCGTGGAGATATGCGAAGACCTCTGGCTTCCTATATCCCCGGGAGAACAGCTCGCCATGAACGGGGCGCAGCTCATTTTCAACTGCTCAGCCAGCAACGAAACTATCGGCAAAGCCGATTACCGCAGAAATATGATCAAGGCTGAAAGCGGACGCAGCGGATGTGCGTATATTTACGCCAGCGCAGGCTGCACAGAATCGACATCGGATCTCGTTTTCGGCGGGCAGACGATCATTGCCGAGAACGGACTCATCCTCGCGGAAGGAGAAAGATTCGCGCGTGAAAGCACCATTACTTACAGCGAAGTTGATTTCAGAAGGATCGATTTCGAACGCACACATAATCACAATCTGCCGGCTTGCAGGAAGGCCTTTGCGCCGCGCGATAAGGTGGAGCATATGTATCTCGAACCTGTCAGACTGGTTGAAGAAAACGAGAAGCTCTTCCGCCAGTACGCGAAGAATCCTTTCGTTCCTGATGAGGACCGCGAAGTCGACGCCAGATGCGAGGAAATATTCAGCATTCAGAGCACAGGCCTGGCGAACAGAATGGTAGCGGCGCATTCGGCCAAAACTGTTGTCGGCATTTCCGGCGGCCTCGATTCGACGCTGGCCCTGCTGGTATCCGCAGCCGCGCAGAAGCTTCTCGGCCGTCCTTCAAAAAATACGATCGCAGTCACGATGCCGGGATTCGGCACCACGGACCATACATACAACAACGCGCTCGAGATCATGAAACTTCTCGGCACGGACGTACGCGAGATACCGATCGGCGATGCAGTAATGAAACATTTCAGCGACATCGGTCAGGACCCCGCGAATCACGACATCACTTACGAAAACTCCCAGGCGCGTGAACGCACCCAGATCCTTATGGATGTTGCCAATAAGGAAAACGCTCTCGTTGTCGGCACCGGCGATCTGTCGGAGCTGGCGCTCGGTTGGTGTACCTATAACGGTGACCACATGTCGATGTACGGCGTGAATGCGGGCATACCAAAAACCCTGGTGCGCTTTGTCATCAGATGGGTCATGGAGCACAGACTCGCCGGCCCTAACGAAGACAAGAAGTTCTCGAAGAACAACAGGAAACTCGCGGAAACACTGCAGGCGATACTCGACACGCCTATTTCACCGGAACTCCTGCCTCCTGACGAAGCAGGCAAGATCTCCCAGAAGACGGAGGATAAAGTAGGTCCTTACGAACTGCATGACTTCTATTTGTATTATACACTGCGTTACGGCATGGCTCCCGCCAAGCTGTTCACGATCACCAAAGCCGCCTGGGGCGGCAAATACAGCGATGAAGTGATCCTCAAATGGCAGACGACATTCTATCGCAGATTCTTCTCGCAGCAGTTCAAACGCGACTGCATGCCTGACGGTCCGAAAGTCGGTTCCGTCTCGCTTTCGCCGAGAGGCGACTGGCGCATGCCGAGCGATGCGGACGTCAGCGCGTGGCTGGACGACCTGAACTGATATTACCGCCTGAAAATCACAAAAAAGCGACATGCCGCATCACGCGGCATGTCTTTTTATACATTCTTATTTATCTATGGAACGTTCTGAATTGATCCAGTTTGAATCTTTGTTTATCAGATAATCGTACGGCGCCTCCTGGTAAACGTAATAGTTCAGCCAGTTTGTAAAGAGAAGATTGCCGTGCGAACGCCATTTGAGTTTGATCTCGCCTTCCGGATCATCATTCTCAAAATAGTTCACTGGGATCCTCACGTCGCCGCCGGTCCCGTTCTTCGTATCGCGCCAGTATTCCTCTGCGAGAGTTGTGCGGCCGTATTCGTTATGGCCCAACATGAAGATCTGTCTGCCGTTCTCAGTGGAAATGAGCGCAGGTCCGGTCTCCTCGTTTTCGGCCAGTATCCTCAGCTCCGGATGCTCAAGCACCTCGTCCTTCCTCACGTAGCATGCACGTGATACAGGCGACCAGAAATACTCGTCAAATCCCCTGACCAGAGGATTGTGCCTGCGCGTAACGTGATGCTCGTATATCCCGAACAGTTTTCTCCTGCCCTCGGTGATCGTCTTGTGTATCCCGTAGTAATAGTACAGCGCAGCGAATGCACCCCAGCACAGATAAAAGTTCGTGTAGATGTTATCGTGCGACCAGTCGAGGATCTTGACGATCTCATCCCAGTAGTCGACGTCCTCGAAATCCACGAAATCGAGCGGCGCGCCGGTAAGGATCATGCCGTCGAATCTGCGGTCCTTCACCTCGTCGAAAGTCTTGTAAAACATATCCATATGACGCTGTGAAACGTGCGACTGTTCATGCGTCGACATCTGCAGTAATGTCAGCCTCACCTGTATCGGCGAGTTCGCGAGCATCCTCGCCAGCTGCGTTTCTGTGGCGATCTTCGTCGGCATGAGATTTACTATCAGTATTTCCAGCGGACGTATGTCCTGTGTTCCTGCTCTGCCCTCGCTCATGGTGAAAATGTTTTCACGCTGGAGGGTCTGAGCGGCCGGAAGTTCGTTTGGTATTATTATTGGCATATGGCACCTCCTATTTTACTGCTGCATTGAGTGCCTGATCGAAGTCTGCTTTGATATCCTCTATATTTTCCAGTCCTACCGAAGCTCTTATTAATTCCGGCGGTATCCCCGCTGCGATCTGCTCTTCTTCTGTCAGCTGTCTGTGTGTCGTGCTCGCAGGATGGAGTACGCAGGTATGAATGTCTCCCACGTGGACCACTATGCTTGTAAGTTTTAAGTTTTCCAGGAATCTTTCGCCGGCTTCACGTCCGCCTTTTACTCCGAAAGTCAGGACGCCGCCTGCTCCGTCCGGCAGATATTTCTGAGCCAGCTCGTAATTATTATTGCTTTTGAGTCCCGGATAATTGACCCATTCCACCTTTGGATGAGCTTCGAGGAACTCAGCGAGCGCCTGCGCGTTCTCCGTATGTCTCTGCATCCTGACCGGCAGGTGCTGGAGGCCCTGGAACGTGAGCCATGAGTTCATCGGCGCTATGCAGCAGCCGAAATCTCTCAGACTGCATACTCTGAGCTTCATCGAGAAAGCTGCAGGCCCGAAGGCTTCGTAGAATTTAGTTCCGTGATAACTGTCATCCGGATCGGTGATCTCCGGGTATTTATTGTCCTTGGCCCAGTCGAATTTTCCGCTCTCGACCACGATGCCGCCCATCGAAGTAGCCTGTCCGTCAGCCCACTTTGTCGTGGCGTGGATCACGATATCTGCACCGTGTTCGATAGGTCTGCAGAGATAAGGCGTAGCCAGAGTATTGTCCACAATAAGCGGAACATTCAGCTGCTTCGCCGCCGCGGAAAACTTCTCGAAATCCATGATCGTCAGCGCAGGGTTGGCGAGTGATTCGCCGAATATCAGTCTGGTCCTCGGTTTTGCCGCCGCCAGGATATCCTCCACGCTCGCATTCTGATCGATAAACGTGCAGTCTATCCCGAATTTCTTCAGGGTCACTCCGAAGAGATTGAATGTCCCCCCGTAAATACTGCCTGATGAGATTATATGATCGCCGGCGCTGCACAGAGTGCTGACCGCCAGAAAAATCGCCGCCATACCGGATGAAGCTGCCACGGCTGCAGACCCGCCCTCGAGTTCAGCCATCTTCTTTTCGAGTGCATCCTCATCGGGATGCCCTATCCTCGAATACATGAATGTGTCGCTCTCCAGATCGAACATGGCCGCCACATCCTTTGCATTGTAATATCTGTAAGTCGTGTTCTGAACGATAGGAAGTACCTGAGGTTCTCCGCTTTCGGCCTTGTAGCCTGCATGAACGCAGTTCGTATTGAATCCGTAGTTTGACATTGTGCATCATCTCCTTGATTTGGTATCGCTGTTTTGTTATCGCTTTATTCGATAACCAGCTATATGTTTTTCCAATAAGTTACGTGCGTTATTCTAACACTATATTGCCCCCGGCGCAACATATTTTCCGAAAAAAATTAATAAAATAAAAAAAGGAGATTCTTTCGAATCTCCTCTGCTGACATTATCTGAAAATCCTGTGTGCTTTCTCTGCATCAAGCACTTTGACATCTTCCTTGTTAGGGAAAATACTTTTCCCGATGGAAGCAACCGAATACTCCTTGACTTCTTCCAGACTGCCGTCATCCATCTCGATGATGGCGTTGTTCCTGCCGGCCCATTCGTGTCTGCAGCCCTTCTTGTCCAGAAGCATCAGATACATGTAATCATCTTCCAGCTTGACCACCTGCATCTCGCCGTATGCCCAGTTGTAATAGATCTTGTCAAGCTCAGCTTCTCCCTGTTCCTGCGACCAGTCTCTTGTAGGTCTGTCAGGTGTCGTCTGGTCCTCAACGAGTCCCGTCGCCGCCATCTCTCCTACACCGTTCTGTCTGAGCTTTCTCTTCCTGTCGGTTATTTTCTTGTCGACTTTTTCGATGCCTTCCTCCAGTGAACCCTTGCTCCTCTTGATCTCTTTCCAGTCGAGCTTCATCCACTTGTTTTCATCAAGCGCATCAGAGATCTTGTCGCCAAGCTCGCCCATTTTCTCCTTGTTGTCCGGATTTTTCTTGTCCTTGAGCCTCTGATACTTCGTCATGTTGACTTTCAGTCCTGACAAAAGCTTATTTTCATTTTCCCACTTGCCTATATTTCTAAGTGTTTTTTCATCCATTATATGCAACCTCCCGCGGTAATGTACTTTTTTCCCCGTCATTACATTATATACGTTCGGTCGCTATACTGTCAATTATTCATTTTGCGCGCGTCACGCCCCGAACACCTGATTAGCCGCCTCCACGGATCTCATCGCATCGGCGCAGTAATAATCGGCTCCTATCTCATGCGCGTACTCTTCGGTGAGCACCGCTCCTCCGACCATGACTCTGCATTCCGGATCCGTCGCTTTGACTGCATCGATCGTTTCTTTCATGCTGCCGAGAGTAGTCGTCATAAGCGCCGACAGACCGACGAGCTTCACGTTTCTTTCTCTGACCGCTTCCACTATGACAGCCGGATCCACATCACGCCCCATGTCGATGACATTGTATCCGTAATTCTCCATTATGGTCCTGACGATATTTTTGCCTATATCATGTATGTCGCCCTTAACTGTGGCCACGACAATATCGCCCTTCGAAACTCTTTCCTTTCCGGAACCGGCAAGCCTTTTCTTGATCACCTCGAAACCCGCCTGGGCCGCTACTGCCGCCTGCATCATCTGCGGTAGATAAAGTGTGCCTGCTTCAAATGCTTTCCCGATCCTGTCGAGCGCCGGCACCAGATATTCGTTTATTACTGTTATCTCGTCGTTGGTTTCAAGAAGCGCATTGACATTGGCCTCGGTCTCGGCGCCCAGCCCGCGTTTTAGCGAACCGAACACTCCTTCGAACGTCCCGGTGTCGTCGGCCGCGCTGCTTCCCGCAGAAGATTCCTTTTTTTCCTCCGCCGCCGTATCCTGATAGGCCTTAATGTAGTCTTCGGCGTTTTTGTCTTTCGCCGCCAGGAGTTCATATGCAAGGACGGCGCCCTTCATGCCCTCGTCGCCCGGATCCATGATCGCGGAATCGAGTCCGTTTGCCAGCGCCATCGTCAGGAATGTCCTGTTTACGAGAGGCCTGTTCGGAAGTCCGAAGCTGATGTTGGATACTCCGAGCACGGTCCTCAGTCCCAGTTTTTCTTTCACCAGTCTGACCGCGCGCAGTGTCTCCCCCGCCGCCTTCTGCTCAGCCGATACGGTCAGCGTCAGGCAGTCGGCTATCAGGTCGCAGGGCTTTATTCCTGCTTTTCCGGCCCTTTCCACGATTTTTTCCGCCACGGTGAATCTTCCTTCGGCAGTCGGCGGAATGCCGCTGTCATCGAGTGTCAGGGCCACTGCGGCGGCACCGTAATGCCTGACTATCGGCAGTATTGCCGCCAGTGATTTTTCGGTCCCGTTCACGGAGTTCACTATGGCTTTCCCGTTATATATCCTGAGCGCGGCTTCTATCGCTTCCGGATTTCCGGAATCTATCTGCAGCGGGACATCTGTCACGCTCTGTATCTTTCTTATGAGCTCAGGCAGCACCTTCGCTTCGTCAATTCCCGGGATGCCGGCGTTCACATCAAGAATATCAGCTCCCTGCTCGGCCTGAAGCACGGCCAGCTTCATCACATAGCCGTAATCCCCGTTCAGTATCGCCTCTTTCAGACGCGGCTTGCCGGTCGGATTCATACGTTCGCCGATTATCACAGTCCTGTCGAATGTAACGCTCCTCGTCGCTGAACACACTATAGTCTTCGGCTCCGGAGCAGTCCTCTTCACAGGAGATTTTCCCGCGAGCATCGCCTTCATATTCTTCGTATATTCCGGAGAAGTCCCGCAGCATCCGCCGATCATTGAAACTCCCAGGTCAATATATTTTTCCATCGCAGCAGAAAATTCTTCCGCGTTTATCGCATATTCCCCGGTCTGAGGATCAGGCAGTCCGGCGTTCGGCTTGATGAATACCGGCAGCACAGTTTCCGCGCACAGTTTTTCCGCCAGCGGGAAAATCTCGTCCGGCCCGAGCGAGCAGTTGATGCCTATCGCATCAGCGTGCAGTCCCTCGAGCAGAGCTGTCATCTCTTCGATCCCGCATCCCGTGAACGTCCTGCCGTCCTCGCCGAAAGTCATCGACACTATTACGGGCAGAGATGTTTTCTCCTTCACGGCCAGGACCGCGGCCTTCACCTCGTAAAGATCGGTCATCGTCTCTATTACTGCCAGATCAGCACCTGACTTTTCGCCCTGCGCCGCGACTTCCGCGAAACAGCTGTAGGCATCCTCAAACGACAGCGTTCCCATCGGTTCCAGAAGTTTTCCGGTCGGACCGAGATCTATCGCCACCAGCGTGTTTTCGCCGCACGCCGCTTTCGCCGCTTTCACCGCCGCATCCGCAGCCTGTCCGGCAGTGTATCCGGTGCCTTCCATTTTGAATTTGTTGACACCGAAAGTATTTGTATAAATTATATCCGCGCCGGCCTCGACGTATTCTCTGTGTATCGCAGTTATCAACTCCGGCTGTTCGATAGAAAGCACCTCCGGCACCGTTCCCGGTCCGACACCGTGCTTCTGCAGCATCGTGCCCATGCCTCCGTCCAGCAGCATTATTTTATTTTTGTTTATTGCCAATGTCATTCATTCTCCTTTTCATCCGCAGGTGCGCCCGGTTTTTCTCAGTTCGCATTTATCCCGCAGCGTGCATTCAGAACAGACCGCCAGATAGCCTTTCACCGGCCGGTCCGATACTCCTATTATAGCAGTAATGGATTTTCTCGGTATCATGAGGTGTGTCTCGCTTATCGTCAGTCCGATCCTGCGCTGCGCGTCTATGCGCGCCGCCAGTCCGTCCTGCATCTCGAGCGGCAGATCTCCATAGCCCGGACTGTAACGGCCCGTCATATACGGCATGTCCGCCGGGAGCTCATCCCGCAATTTTGCGGTGAAAATATCAGCCGCCTGCTCGATGAGGATCGAAGCGCCGCTGTCCAGAAACAGCGAATAAGCCATATCCACCGCCGCCGCGGAACGTATCGCAGCATCGACGCCCGGTCCGAGAGTAACGCCCATAAGTATCATTTTTCTGCAGCCTGCCAGATGCTTCTTTATCGCCGTGCCGGGCATTTCATATATATCCGAAAATGTGAAAGTGCCTCTCGGTCCCGAAGCGCGCAGAAGCTCAGCTTCCGCTTTTGCAAGACGGTCGCCGAGCCCCTCATAATCCCGGGCGCCGAGGCGTCCGAGCCATGCATCTCTGTCTATTTCTGCCGGAAGTTCTATTATCATTAGCCCTCCTTTTACTGGAGCAGATCACTGATGCCGTCATATACCGCATCCGCGACCTCCGGTGTATTCATTGTGTAAAGATGGATCCCGTCGGCTCCGTGCTTAATGAGGTCACGGATCTGTTTTACCGCATAATCCACGCCCGCTTCAAAAAGTCCCTCGGGATCGTTTTCGTATTTAGCTATCATCTTAGTAAACTCCTCAGGCATGCTCGCGCTGCTGAGTTCCACTGTTCTCTTTATCTGTGACGATTTCGTTATCGGCATCACACCCGCGGAAATAGGCACCTCTATGCCGGCTCCGCGTACCTTCTCCACATATCTGTAAAAGGACCGGTTGTCAAAGAACAGCTGTGTTATCAGCGCCTCCACTCCCGCGCCGATCTTATACTTCAGATTCTGAATGTCAGCGTCCAGGCTTTCGCTCTCATAATGGCCTTCCGGATAACATGCCCCCAGCATTTCCATCCCGCCGACCTTCTGTATCTCTATGGCGAGCTCGTTCGCGTGCTGGAAATCGCGCTCTCCTTCTATCTCGGGCACTATATCGCCTCTCAGCACCAGCACGTTCTCGATGTTCTTGGCCTTCATTTCTTCTATCATGTGCCTCACTTCTTTTTTGGAAGAATTGATGCATGTCATATGCGCAACGGCCTCTATGCCGTAGTCCTTCTTGATTTTCCCGGCAATGTCCGAAGTAATGCTTCCTTTTATCCCGCCGGCCGCTCCGTACGTCACGCTGATGAAATCAGGCTCGAGATCCGCAAGCTTTCCTACTGTGTCAAAAATGCTCTCGAGATGCGTCTCCTTCTTAGGAGGAAATATCTCAAGTGAAAAAACCGGTTTCTTATTTTTATATATATTCTTTATCATTCATCATACCACCCTTTTGTAACATTTACCCAGGAATCGAAATTCTGGGAGTACTTTTCCAGTTCAGCGCAGGTCAGCTCTATCGCGCTGTTCCCGCTCCCGCATGCCGGGAATACTGTGTCGAATCTCTTCATGGATTCGTCGAGATAAACTTTTATTCCGTCTTTTATCGCGAACGGGCATACGCCGCCTGCCGCGTGGCCGACTACTCCCTCCACTTCATCGAAAGGTATCATCTTCGCCTTCTGATGGAACTGATCCTTATACTTGCGGTTGTCGACCTTCGCGTCGCCAGCCATTACTACTATTACTGCACCGTCATCCACCAGGAATGACATCGATTTCGCGATCCTCCGCGGCTCGGTCCCGAGAGCCTGCGCCGCCAGTTCTACCGTCGCACTGCTTTCCTCCGGCTCCATGATCCTGTCTTCCATATCATACTGTCTGAAATATTCTCTAACTTTTTCGATTGCCATGTCATCACCTGCTGTTCCTTTTATTGATTTGTTACACACTGTTTGATTATTTCCGTCAATTTTTAAAAAGCATGCGGTCAGTGCCTTTCAGGCGTTATAACTGCATGCGCTTCCATCATTCTAACGCAAATGAATCATAAGTCAAGAGATAAATTCGATAACTGATTATCTATTTTATCGATATCAAACCATGTTTACACTACACCCCGGGGGAGTATAATATAGAGCAGGAACGGCAGACGAATGCCGGAAAGGCAGGTATCTAAATAATGGTAGCAGACAGCAAACAGGTAACGCGTCTCCTGAAGACCGCGCGCGGACAGATCGACGGCATACTGAAAATGGTCGAGGACGACCGTTACTGCATCGATATATCCCAGCAGCTGATGGCGACGGAAGCGCTTCTCAACAAAGTGAACCGCGAAGTCCTCGCCGCTCATCTGAAGGGATACGTCAGGAACGCTGAAACAGAAGAAGAAAGAGAGCAGAAAATCGACGAACTCGTCGCGATGCTCGGAAAGATAATGAAATGACAAAACAGAAATTTGATGTGACAGGCATGAGCTGTGCGGCCTGCTCGGCAAGGGTCGAAAAAACCGTTGCCGGTCTCTGCGGCGTGAACGATGTTACTGTCAATCTTCTCACCAACAGCATGCAGGTCGATTACGACGACAGTATCCTGAGCTCAGGCAGTATCTCGGAAGCTGTGGAAAAAGCCGGTTACGGCGCTTCACCTCATGAAGATGCCGCGGCAGGCGCTGCGCGCAGATCTGCCGCAGACGTGACGGACATTCAGGCGGAGCAGACCGCGGATCTGAAATACAGACTGAAAGTATCGGTCGGTTTTCTCATCCCGCTCATGTATATAGCCATGGGACATATGGCGGGTCTCCCGCTGCCCGCATTCATGACCGGTATATCCGGTTCGATTGCTTTTGCCTTTACGCAGCTCCTGCTTTGTTTACCTATTATATATGTTAACCACACATATTATTCGCGCGGATTCAGCGCACTCGCTCACGGGGCCCCGAACATGGACAGCCTTATCGCAGTCGGGTCCTCCGCGGCGCTCGTCTACGGGATATTCGCCATCTATCGCATGGGGTACGGTCTCGGCTCCGGCGACATGGCTCTCGTTGCCAAGTATCACATGAGCCTGTACTTCGAATCCGGCGCCATGATCCTCGCGCTCATCACGATAGGCAAATACCTGGAAGCAAGGTCAAAGGGCAAGACGGGACAGGCAATTACCAGACTCATCGACATGGCGCCGAAAACCGCTTTTGTGATACGCGGCGGCACCGAGCAGGAGATCCCTGTCGAGGAAGTTATACCCGGCGATATCCTCCGTGTAAAACCCGGCGGCGCAGTCCCTGTCGACGGCGTGGTAACAGAAGGCATGAGCTCAATAGATGTTTCGGCTCTCACCGGCGAAAGCATCCCCGAAGAAAAAACTGTGGGCGATCATGTTGCAGCAGCCTCTGTCAATATGACAGGCTCTTTCCTGATGCGCGCCGAAAAGGTCGGACCCGACACCGCCTTTGCGCAGATAATAAAGCTGGTCGAAGAAGCCAGCGCCAGCAAGGCGCCTATCGCCAGACTGGCTGACAGGATCGCGGGAGTCTTCGTGCCTGCAGTAATAGGCATAGCTCTTCTGGCGGCAGTCATCTGGCTGACCGCAGGCGCCGATTTCGAGTTCGCCCTGACAACGGCGATTTCGGTGCTCGTCATCGCCTGCCCGTGCGCCCTGGGCCTGGCAACTCCTGTGGCCATAATGGTCGGTACCGGCAAGGGCGCCGAAAACGGCATACTCATCAAATCCGGCGATGCTCTGGAAACAGTCCACAGCATAGATACTGTCGTGCTGGACAAAACCGGCACGATCACGGAAGGCCGCCCGCGCGTCACCGATATCGCAGTGCTGGCTCCGGAAGACGGTTTCGCCGAAAAGGCCTGGCTGCTCGACATTGCAGCCGCCCTCGAACGCGGCAGCGAACACCCGCTCGCGGAAGCTATTACTGCTTACGCCGACGAAACCGGCGCCGCCGCATCTACTGCTGAAAACTTCGTTTCGTTCCCGGGCAGAGGCGTACGCGCGGAAATAAACGGCACGGAATACCTCGTCGGCAACAGTAAGCTGCTGGCAGAGAACGGCATACCGCTCGGCGAAGCCGAACAGATGCTTGCTTCTTTCGCAGACGAAGGCAAGACCCCGCTTCTCTTTGCGGACTCCGACAGCGTTATCGGCATAATCGCCGCGGCCGATGTGGAAAAACCAACAAGCCGCAGCGCAGTCGCGGAATTTGAGAAAATGGGCATTGAAGTAATAATGCTCACCGGCGACAACGCGCGCACTGCCGAGGCGATGAGAAAGAAGCTGGGCATCGGCAAAGTCATTGCGGAAGTCCTCCCTCAGGATAAGGAACGAGTGATATCGGACCTGCAGAAAGAAGGACGTAAAGTTGCGATGATCGGCGACGGCGTAAATGACGCGCCTGCGCTGGCCAGAGCCGACGTCGGCCTGGCCATAGGCGCCGGGACCGATGTGGCGATCGAAAGCGCTGACATCGTGCTCGTCAAAAACGATCTGCTCGATGCAGTCACCGCGGTGAAGCTCTCGCAAGCCGTAATAAAAAATATTAAGCAGAATTTGTTCTGGGCGTTCTTCTACAACTCGCTCGGGATCCCGCTGGCCGCCGGAGTATTCTACGGCTGGCTGGGCTGGCAGCTCAGTCCGATGGTCGGAGCCGCCTGTATGGGACTATCCAGCGTATTTGTAGTAACAAATGCCCTGAGACTCAGAAAATTCAAGCCGGAACAGACGGCCGCCGCGGCAGATGCCGCAGCTTTGCCGGATGCCGGGATCAATAATGAAACTAGAACAGGAAAGGAAAATATCAAAATGGAAAAGAAAATCAATATCGACGGAATGATGTGCAAACATTGCGAAGCTGCTGTCAGCAAAGCCCTTAACTCGATCGACGGTCTCGAAGCCAAAGTCGTACTCGAAGACAATGCGGCATATGTCACCGGCGAAGCGTCCGATGAGGAAATGACGCAGGCAGTCGAAAAGCTGGGCTACGAAGTCACAGGCATTGAATAATCAAAAAAAGCATTTTATCTGCAGATCTCGTCCGAATCGAGGATCACTGTGAACGGTCCGTCGTTTACGAGACTGACGTACATAAGCGCGCCGAACTCGCCCTTCTCCACCACGGGGACGGACTCCTTCGCCTTCTCTATAATGTATTCGTACATTTCGTTCGCGAAGTCCGGCGCGCCGGTATTTGTGAATCCCGGGCGGTTTCCTTTTCTGCAGTCGGCATATAGCGTGAACTGCGAGATCAGAAGCAGCGAGCCGCCGACATCGGCCAGCGAGAGGTTGGTTTTCCCGTCCGCATCGTCGAATATCCTCAGCTTGACCATTTTAGCCACCAGCTTGTCGGCCATCTCTCTGGTGTCGCTGTCCGCGATGCCGATCAGCACCATGAAACCTTTGCCGATCCTGCCTATTACTTTATCATCTACTGTAACGGAAGACTCCGTCACTCTCTGTATAACAAACCGCATTATTACTGCCTCCTTGAGTATTGCCTTGTCTAATAATATGTACATATTATAATGCCATATTGCCGGCTGCTTTTCAAGCGCGCCGCCTTGACATCATCGGCGGCCGGTTATATTATTGAGCCCGAAAGAAATCAGGACAGGAGATCACATGCAGGAAACATCCAGAAAAACATTTATCATAAAACTTATCGCGGTGCTGCTTTTCAGCATCGTCGTCCTTGCTTTCGTTTCTCACGATTACTCGATGTATTCCACGAGCATCGCCAGGATAACGGATATCAGCACGGAACAGGCCGGGACCGTTCAGGGCCTGAAAGGACTGAATGAACAATACACGATCCAGCACATTACCGCCAGGATAATGAACGGCGACTATGACGGCAGCAATGTCTCGATCACGAACAAATACGGAAAGTCTCAGGTCTACTCCGAGAAATACCAGACCGGCGATGAGGTGTTCGTCACCGTGCACGGCACAGACGGCAATTACACGGCGGACATATCAGGCATGAAGCGCGACACGATGGTCGTCTTCGTGCTGCTGGTGCTTCTGGCGCTGCTGGTCCTTGTCGGCGGCAGACAAGGCCTTTTCACCGTGCTTTCGCTGTTCATCAATGTCATATTGTTTTACGTGATGCTGAAGATGTATAACGGCGGCACGAATCTGCTGATCCTCGCGATCGCCATGTCGATCATATTTTCTTCGATCGTGCTCGTTCTCATCAACGGCTGGAACCGGCGCACACTCATGTCGCTCACGGCCACGCTGGCGGCAGTCGCGGTCATAGGCATCATTTCCTCGGCTCTGATAATGCTCGGACCTGATCTTAACTACGCTTTCATGGACTACATCCCGGAGCCTTACACACAGACAGAGGCCGACCTCATTTTCATCTCAGAAATACTCATGGGCGGACTCGGCGTGATCATGGACATAGCCGTGACTATTACTGCAACATCGTCTGAACTCATCGGGAAAAATCCCGGGATCTCCAGAAAGTCGCTGCTCGAATCATGCCGGCAGGTCGGCGATGACATCACCGGCGCCATGATCAACGTGGTCTTCTTCACGAACGTCGCATCCGTCATGCCGCTCTTCATCCTTTCGATGAGAAACGACATCAGCTTTGTGACGGTCATGAAAAACAACACCTTCTTCGAAACAGCAAGATTCCTGACCGGCGCGATCGGCATAATCATCACCATACCGCTTTCGATACTCGCGGCGTCATTCTTCATCAGACACGGAAAGAGAGGTGAGCAGGCATGATCATGATATCAGCACTCATCATAATCTACATCCTCGCCTCGCTCGTTATCGGCGGCGAAAAAACGGCAAAATCTCTCGTGACGCTGGCGACAAATGCAGTAATACTTTTTGCTGTCATTCTTCTTACCGAGATGGGGTTCCCTGCGCTCGCGGTGACTGCGGCGGGATGCGTCTGCGTCAGCCTGGTGACGCTCTTTTTCCAGAACGAGATCACGGTCAAAACAAAGGCCGCGCTGCTATCGGTGTTCATCGTAATCGCAGTAATGTTCGGGTTCCTTTTCTTCGTCGAGGCGCGCGCAAATATCCAGGGGTTCCCGGTCGGACAGTTTGAATTCCGCGAGTCCAACGGTTATTCGGCAGAGATCGATTTCAATATGACAATGCTTGAGATCTCCGTTATGCTGATGGTCCTCATCGGCGCCGTCATCGATACGGCGCTGTCCGTCACATCGGGGCTTTACGAAGTTTATCTGAACAATAAAAACCTGAGCAGAAACGAGCTGTTCCGTTCAGGTTTGAGCATAGGCAAAAATATTCTCAGTTCAACAGTGAATACGCTTTTCTTCATATTCATTGCTGAGTATTTTACGCTGTTTATTCAGTTCATCCAGTATTACACGTTCGCGCAGATGCTGAACTCCAAGGAGTTCTGTCAGCAGGTGATCTCCATCGCCGTCAGCGCGATCGGCTGCGTGCTCATCATCCCTGTAGTATCAGCGATATCATCGGCGAAGTTCAAGGATCAGAGTTTCTTCTCCATCAGGAAGTAATCCTCTCCGCGCCAGACGGCCTCTCCCACTACATTATAATTTTTGTGCAGATACAGGTTGACCGACGGCAGGTTCTTTTCGTGCGCGTCCAGTTTGATGACCGACTTCCCGTCTGCCGCAGCCCTGGCTTCGACATAATCGACGACCGCCTTCCCGATCCCTTTATGCTGACACCTGACATTCACGCACAAGCGATGGAGCACCGCATACGGAGCATCCGGATACTTCCAGTCGCCGTTCGCATACTCCGGCAGTATATCCTGCGTTATCACGAACGCCGCCGCGATCCCGCCCGGCGCGCTTTTGTCATCCACGACGAACAGTTCCTCTTTCCTGATATCCTCTCCCAGCGAGGTTTTATCCGGATAACTTTCATCCCACATATATATTCCTTCGCTCCTCAGTTTTTCAGCAGCCATGCCGTACATCAGAACGAGCTTTTCCAGATCATCAAAATCAGCAAGTCTTATATTCATTTTTCTGCCTCCTTCATGTCTGTATTCTATCATGCCTCAGCGGATTTTGAAATAAAGGCCTGAGGCGAAATCACATAATAAGATCTTTTAAAACACTCACAAAGAAAAGAGACAGCACTATCAATATGGCCGGTTTGACAAATTTTGCTCCACCTTGTTCAAACATAGACGCGCCGATATAATTACCGATGATCCCGAACACTCCAGCAACAAGGCCAAGGATCACAATAGTTTTACCATTAACCAGATAAACAAACATTGCCGCTGCATTTGTGGAAAGATTGATTACTTTTGTCAGTCCATTTGCCTCAGTAAGCTTCATATGTGCCAGATTAGTAAGGAGTAAAATCAAGAATGTTCCAGTACCCGGGCCATAGAAGCCATCATAAATTCCTATGCCAAGAGTAATTACACATAATATCGGCCATGACCAGCACTGCTTGCAGTCCTGATGTTTTTCATCTATTGCCTTTCCCTTCATCACATAAAATGCAGTAACCGGGAGTATAATCAGCATAAGAATCTTAAAGATGTGGTTATCTATCATTAGTGCCAATCTGGCGCCGGCAGCCGCGCCTGCCAGCGCTATCACTGAACATACTGCGCCCGTTTTCATATTGACGAAACCGCTTTTAGCAAATTTTATAGTTGCCGTACAAGTTCCCATACAGGCGCTCAGTTTATTGGTTGCCAGCGCAGTTATCGGCGGGAACCCCGCAATCATATATGCCGGGAGGGAGATCAGACCTCCACCCCCGGCTATAGCATCTATGAGCCCCGAAAGAAAAACCAGCGGGCACACAATCAAATATGTTGTTAGAGTGATATCAACATTCATAATTATTTTTGATGAGATATTATGATATCTTCCAGTTTACGTTTTGGCACATAATGAACATCATTTTCATCTCGGTAATATTTTATATTATTGGGATCATTCGCTTCCAGCAGTACCACTTTTTCTGCAGGCTCACCAATGGCGACAATAAGTACAGGATACATATTGCTTGAGAAGCCAAGTTCTGCTGCCACATCTTCAGGCGAAAAATTATTAATCATGCATCCTCCCAGACCGGCTTCAACAGCTGCAAGCAGAATAGTCTGAGCAACTATGCCGACGTCCTTCTGAAATCGTGGTATGTCTTAAAAATATTCGTATCCTGACAAATTACAATAAAGGCCGTCGGGCACATGCCCTTATGCGGCAGCTGCATTGAAAGCGATCTTGCCCAGTTTGTCATTTTCTGCACGCGTGCAGTTTCTTCTTCATCCCACACCGGATAATAACAAAAAGGCTGAATATTTATTGAAGACGGGCAATACCTTGCCGTATCTATGAAATCCAGAAGTTCTGCTTCTGAAACCTTTCTGTCTTCATTATACCCTCTGTAACTGCGGCTCATTTTTGCAATTTCTTTGATTGTCATTAGTATTCTCCATTTTAAAAATAATTAATGCCGGATGCAATAATATGTACCCGGCATTATTACATTTATGTGTTTCCCCTACGCATATTTCTTAAGGCTATTGATATCTTCCTTTGATACTGCTAGTAATGTTATCAGATTTGAAATCATTTCACAAGTAATATGGATATTACATGCTATTAGTTATTATTTCAACTCCGCATTTTTCTTATCAGCAATCAACATGTATCCGGCCGTATGCGTTATTACTAACTCAGGTTTTGACGACAATAATGCGGCCTGTGACGTAACTCCACATTCCCAAAACACTGGCACTTCATTATCTTTAATAGTAACTGCACCACCTCCAAAAACAGTATCTTTTAAATTGTTGATTCCAATCAATCCGGGATTTCCAATCTGTATCGGTCCGCCATGAACTCGATACATACCATTAGTTATAGAAAAAGCAAGTGGGATTTTTTTGTATGGTATTGGCCGCATGCTTACAACGATATTTCCATGAAATATTCCTGCAGGCTCACATGCAATATTAGTATTATACATAGGAACCACACAATCTTCTTCATGATGCCTCATAGGAATACCAGCATCAATTAAATCCTCTTCAAAGGAATAGCTACACCCAATAAGGAAACTAACAAAATCATCACGCCACAATTCTTCAATATCATTATATGTCCCTTTCAAAATTCCATGCTCGTATAAGCTATATTCTGGAATATCTTTTGCAATGTCAATATCCTCTGCTAAATATTTCAATTTTCTGCTTCCAACATCACTCACTTCAAGAACCGGACATGCCTTTGCATTTCTCTGTGTAAACAGCAAAAAGTCATATGCAATATTCTTGGGAACAATAACCAAATTACATTGAACGTATCCTTTGCACAATCCAAATGTAGGGCCGACATACTCGCCTTTGCGAATAAGCCTCCTCAGTTGCACAGGCGTAAGATTTTCTACATCTTCTCTTTTCATCATGCCTCCCGTAATACTATACCAGTTTCCCTTCTTTTAACACATAATGATCATCAACTTTACATGTTGGCGATTTCATTATCAGATCAATATGAACCGATGTATTATTTGAACCTCCATATGATAAATTATTTCCTATACCAATATGCATTGTGCCGAATACACCTTCATCTTCCAGCATCCTTCCGCTTAATGTTCCAGCTGGATTCATTCCGAACCCTACTTCAGCTACTAAATAAACTCTGTTATCATTAAAGGCTGCAAGTGATTCTCTCAAAATATCTGCCTCATTGCCACCTTCAATCGATGTGATATATCCTTTTTCCACTTTTATAGTTATCGGTTCTTTAATAACGCCCAGTCCTGGCAATGGAATACTGCCATCAATTACAAGTATTCCTTCAGCACTATTATCAGCTGGACCTACTGCACATTCTGCATCAGGCGGAGAAGACGATTCCCCTTTTCCACGCGAAACCCCATAACCAACATCTGCTTTTCTCCCAATAATGGATGTCCTGAAATCAGTTCCCGCTGTTGTTTGAATCGACAATTCCTGACCCACAATTTTAGTTGCAGTATCATCAACAATTGTCCTTATTTCCTTCCAATCTGCAAATAAGCAACCTTCTTCTAACATGCGCATAGAATAATCAGCAACATTTACAAATCTTGCTCCTTTTTTGCATGCTTGAATTCTCTCATCTGTATTATACAATGAAAATGTAGTGCATCCATATATGACATCTGCTTCCATCATTGCTCCTGCTACCGATGAAGAAGGAGCCTCGCCATGTGTAGATCTATCCGGAGTACAAACCAATGTAGTATCTGTAAAATCTGATGCACAATAGTATAATTCCATGCCTATTTTCATGCTGGTATCATCAGTTATGACGAGAACTTTTTCCCCTTTTTTTACTTCACCGCATGTGTATAGTAATGTCTCACAGCCTTTCTGTGCTTTTTCATTCATATTACTTACCTCCAAAATAATTTTTAATTGTATCTGCTATGATTTTCATTTCCTTTGTCCCATATCTATCATCACAATATATCATCACGTTATGATTAGATAAATAGCGTGCATCTTCACCTGGATGATAATAATCAAGTGGAAGTTCCCATTGAATGACAGGTATTATCCTGTTCTCTATTAAATAGTTGTAGAAAGAATCTCTATCTTCAACAAGAACAAAGAATCCAAAAGGTACATATTTACCTTCGCTATCTAGCTCTGGAGTTACTAATTTTAAGCCATCTACGTTTTTCAATTCATCGTACAAGAAGCTATAATTATCTCGCATTTGCTTCACTAAGGCAGCATGATCAATATTAAAAAATATTTTTTGTGATTCCAAAGTCATTTCTCTAGGCGTAAAATCAATATATCTTGCTTTATTAGCCTCATTTTCTACTTGCAAATAACGGTTTATATCCAAATCCGAATGCTTGTCATAATAATCCCGATAAAGAGAAACCATCAATTGTTTATACACGGCTTCATCATATGCATTTGCCAATTTAACTTCTTTGCAGTTTACGTCATCTCTTATTGCCAACATTCCCCCATCTGTTACGGGTGTCCATTTTCTAATACTCGCTGTTATATAATCTCCAAACCCGATGCAGTCCTTTTCTGTTGAATATAAAGCCTGCGTTAAGTCCTCCATGATAACAGCATTATATTTTTTCTTTAAGCTTAGCATACATGCCTGAACTTCCCGAGACATAGGAAACCCGAAATAATGAATAACATATATCATTGCAACATCATCATTCATTTTGGCTTTTAAATCATCCAGGTCTATTGATAGATCTTTTTTTACGCGATAAAATCGCAATTGCGCATCGCATACTTGTAATGAATTAATAACGGAAACACATAAATAATCTGGTAAAAGGATTACATCATTATGTGTTAAATGTACTGCATTTTTCAAAACATATGATGCTGCTGTACGTCCATTCCCAACAAAGATTTTACGATTATAAACATTCTCAGAATCGCATCTAAGATTGAACTCTTTGGCATTTAATTCGCTGTTTAACAAATTTAAATCTACGCTATTGAACCCTCCTATAATCATTATTTTCACCTCCTACACATGTGTTGAGTTTAATCAATCAACTCCATAACATTATGGAGTTGATTGAAATAAATAATTAACGATATTCAAACAATCTTGGTTTAAGAAAGTTTAACAACGTTGTAGCTGCTAATCGACTTGTATTGCCTGATGGATCCAAAGGTGGTGAAACCTCTACAATATCTATAGCACCAATGTTTTCTTCCGATAATGCAGAAGCCATTTCCAACAGTTGTACAGATGTAATTCCCCCATAAATATATGATCCTGTTCCAATGGAATACGCCTGATCTACAACATCTATGTCTATCGTACAATAAATAACATCAGTATCATTTCCCGCAATTGCTGCAGCTTTTTTGATTATTTTTGTCGGGCCATCCTTATTTACATCTTCAATGGTATAAATAGTCGCACCATTACCAATAAGATATTCATATGGTTCGACCCCTACAGTACCGTTAATACCAACATATACCATATTATGCATATCTACCGAATCCAACTCACTTATTCTTCTTGACGGTGACCCATGGTAATATTTCCCCCATGTATCATTTTCATTATATGCATCTAAATGAGAATCAATATGAATCAAACCCACTTTAGGTTTTCTCCCCAGTCTTTTTTTCATACCTTCACAAAAACCTTTTACTGAAGGATATGCTATATAGTGATCGCCACCTAAAACCACTGGTGCTGTTAGCATAAATAACGGACAAAGTTTTTGAGAATCAATCTTCTGTAGTACAATGTATATAGAAGGAGGATTCACAATGGCTAGAAAGTATACACCTGAATTCAAAGCGGATGCAATTCGTTAC
>JALCRY010000040.1 GCA_022652985.1 Eubacteriaceae bacterium
AATTGTACATTTTTAAATTCCACTTTTTGTACATTTTTATATTACCATTTACAAAAAATCACGGTGTCGTCCATACGCAGTACTTCAGGTGTGTCTTTCCGGGCGATGAACCAGCATTTGCATAATAAACTGAATATATCGGGCTGTCGGGGTGTTGAAGAATACTCTGACGAAATAAAAATATTGGCATGATCAGGATGGAATGGCGTGGATTTTGCATTATTTGTATCTTTCTATATACAATCAAAATTCAAAATCGCAGCCATCAGAAAAATAAAGTGAACAATTCAGGAAAGGAGAGTCAGGCGATGACAAAATGCTGTAACGAGTGCCGGGCGCATGACGACAGGACTGCGAAGCTCGATGAAATAATCACCAGGTATAAGGATACTAGGGGTTCGCTGATACAGGTACTGCACGAGGCACAGGAATTGTATGGATATCTGCCGTTCGAGGTACAGGTGTATATCTCGAAAAAAATGGATATCCCGCTGGCGGAAATTTACGGAGTAGTGAGTTTCTACACGGCGTTCTCTATTTACCCGAAAGGGGAATATCAGATCAAAGTATGTATAGGCACTGCATGTTATGTAAAAGGGGCCGGAGACATACTGGACAAATTCAGGATGAAACTTTCGATAGATGTGGGCGAATGCACTGATGACGGCAAGTTTTCACTGGATTCCTGCCGCTGCTTAGGTTCGTGCGGACTGGCTCCCGTAGTAATGGTAAATGGAAAAGTTTACGCTAAAGTAACGCCGGATCAGGTAGACGATATTATTGCGGAGTATTCGGAACAGAAGAAGGGAGCGTGTACATAATGATAAAAAGCATTTTTGACATACATGACATCCGGGAAAAGACACGCGCGGACATGGCAGTCAGACTGACGCCGCAGACACCTGTAAAAGAAGGATACAGGATGCAGATCCTGGTTTGCGGAGTGGCGGGATGTCAGTCCTCGGATTCTCTTGAGATCATCAAAGAACTGGAAAAGCAGATCAGGACAGGCGGTCTGGAAAAAGAAGTGAAAGTCGTGAAAACCGGCTGCTTCGGCCTGTGCGCCCAGGGACCGATAATGATCACATACCCGGATCAGATAACATACGTCAGAGTGAAACCGGAAGATGTGCGGGAAATAGCAGAATCGCATATAAAAGGAGGCCAGCCGGTAGAGAGGCTGCTGGCGGATGACGGAAACGGAAAAAAGATCATGAATGCCCTCCGCGATCTGACATTTTTCAAGTTGCAGAAAAAAAATGCCCTCAGGAACTGCGGCTGTATCGATCCGGAAAATATCGATGAATACATAGCCATGGACGGATACAGGGCGCTGGAAAAAGTCCTTACGGAAATGAGCCCCGAGGATGTCGTGCAGACCGTAAAAGATTCGCAGATCAGAGGCAGAGGCGGCGCAGGCTTCCCGACGGGAGTAAAATGGGGCTTCGCGGCGAGCCAGCAGGTGAAACAGAAATATGTATGCTGCAATGCCGATGAAGGAGATCCTGGGGCATTTATGGACAGGTCGGTGCTGGAAGGCGATCCGCATTCGGTTATAGAGGCTATGATCATAGCCGGTTACGCGATAGGAGCAGATCAGGGCTATATATATGTGAGAGCGGAATATCCGGTGGCAGTCGAAAGACTCGGGCTGGCAATAAAACAGGCTGAAGAATACGGCCTGCTGGGGAATGATATATTCGGCAAAGGATTCAATTTTCATCTGGAAATCAGGCTCGGCGCCGGAGCGTTCGTGTGCGGAGAAGAAACCGGACTCCTGACGTCTGTAGAAGGAAAAAGAGGCGAACCTCATCCAAGACCGCCGTTCCCGGCAGTGAAGGGAGTATTCGGCAAGCCGACAATACTGAACAATGTTGAAACATATGCGAATATACCGCTGATAATTCTCAACGGTGCGGACTGGTTTTCGAGTATAGGCACAGAAAAATCCAAAGGAACAAAAGTATTCTCGCTTGTCGGGAAAATCAATAATACCGGACTGGTGGAAGTTCCGATGGGGATGACACTCAGAGAAATCATTTATGACATAGGCGGAGGCATACCGAACGGCAAGGAATTCAAAGCTGCTCAGACCGGCGGACCTTCGGGCGGATGCATTCCTGCGAGCAGACTGGACACGCCTATAGACTACGACTCACTTGTAGATATGGGTTCGATGATGGGCTCAGGCGGGCTTATAGTAATGGACGAAGATACCTGTATGGTTGATCTGGCAAAGTTTTTCCTGGAATTCACAGTAGATGAATCGTGCGGCAAATGTCCTCCGTGCAGGATCGGCACCAAGAGAATGCTGGAAATACTCACCAGGATAACAGAAGGCCAGGGCGAGCCTGAAGATCTGGACAAACTGGAAGTACTGGCAAGGAATATCAAGGCCAGCGCGTTGTGCGGACTGGGTCAGACTTCGCCGAATCCGATATTGTCGACGATGAGATATTTCAAAGACGAATATATTGCGCATGTCGTAGACAAGAAATGTCCTGCGGGAGTGTGCAAATCAATGATCAGATATATTATCGACAGCGAAACATGCAGGAAGTGCGGCATCTGCGCGAAGAACTGTCCGGCAGAATGCATACACGGCGACAAGGAGAACGGCTATGTCATTGATCAGGATAACTGCATCAAATGCGGTACATGTCTGGCGAAATGTCCGTTCAAGTCGATATTCAACAATGCTTGAGAAAGGAGCGTAAACTATGAACAAAGTAAATATGAAAATAGACGGCATAAGCCTTTACGTTCCGGCAGACTATACGATACTGGAAGCGGCAAAGGAAGTAAACATACAGATACCGACACTCTGTTATCTTAAAGATATCAATGAGATGGGCTGCTGCCGTATGTGTATAGTGGAAGTAAAGGGCGCAAAAGCCCTCCAGGCAGCATGCGTGCATCCGGTGGCGGAAGGCATGGAAGTACTGACACATACGCCGAAAGTAATGGAGGCCAGAAGGGTGAATATAGAACTGATCCTTTCCAACCATAATTCCAGCTGCCAGACCTGCACCAGAAGCTGGATGAACTGTGAGCTGCAGACTCTGGCCAACAAGCTCTCTGTAGACACCATACGATTCGAAGGTGAAACAAAAAAGAAACCGCTGGATATAGGAGTGTCGATAGTAAGGGATCCGAATAAGTGCATACTGTGCAGAAGATGCATCAGCGTCTGTAAAAATGTTCAGACCGTCAGTGTCATAGACACTATGAACAGAGGATTCAATACAGAAATCGGAGCGGCTTTCGGAATGAAGCTGGCTGATACCTCGTGCGTAAACTGCGGACAATGCATCAACGTGTGCCCGGTCGGCGCACTTCATGAAAAAAGCGATATCGATGAAGTTTGGAATGCAATATATGATCCGGCAAAACATGTTGTGGTGCAGACTGCGCCGGCTGTCAGAGCAGCGCTGGGCGAAGAATTTCAGCTGCCTATCGGGACACCGGTAACAGGACGTATGGTATCGGCCCTGAGAATACTCGGCTTTGATAAAGTGTTCGATACGGATACCGGCGCGGACCTGACGATAATGGAAGAAGCCACGGAGCTTATTGACAGAATAAGAGGAGGCGGCAGGCTGCCGCTGATAACATCATGCTCGCCGGGCTGGATCAAGTTCTGTGAACATAATTTCCCGGATATGCTGGATAATCTTTCCTCGTGCAAATCACCGCATACCATGTTCGGAGCGATACTGAAAAGTTATTATGCGGAAAAAGAAGGCATAGATCCAAAAGACATCGTCGTTGTGTCAGTGATGCCGTGCACAGCCAAAAAATTCGAGGCCAAAAGGCCGGAAATGCAGAACGGCGGATATCCGAACGTCGATGTAGTGCTGACAACAAGAGAACTCGCCAAAATGATATATGATGTAGGCATAGATTTTCCAAGCCTGGAAGACAGCGACTTCGATGATCCGTTCGGCGGCGCTACAGGTGCGGCAGTAATATTCGGGGCTACCGGCGGCGTGATGGAGGCGGCTCTCCGTACAGCGGCCGACATACTCACCGGCACCAGCGCAGACAACATAGAGTATGAAGCGATCCGCGGGCAGGAAGGAATAAAAATCGCCTCAATAGAAGTGGCGGGCATTACTCTGCGCGCGGCATGCGCGCACGGTCTCGGCAATGCGAGGAAGCTCCTGGAGCAGGTGCGCAGCAGAGAACTGGATCTTGACTTCATCGAGATCATGGCCTGTCCGGGCGGGTGCGTCAATGGAGGAGGCCAGCCTATACAGCAGGCCAACGTGCGCAACTGGCGGGACATCAAAGCAGAACGCGCCAAAGCGCTTTACAGCGAAGACCGGAAAATGTTCATCCGGAAATCGCACAACAATCCGGCGATCAAGGCGTTGTATAAAGACTATCTCGGTATGCCGGGAGGCAGCAGAGCACATGAACTGCTTCATACGAAGTACCATGAAAGACCGCTGTATAAAGAATAAAAATATCGGGCAGCGATGCTGCGCTGAGAAAGAGATGATGGCAAATGATTATATCATTTGCCATTTTTTCAATCAAATAATGCCAGTCCTTTTCTGCCGGATGAATCAAGATGGGCGCGCATGAGTTTATCGGCATGCCGGATATCTCCTTCTTCAAGTGCAGCCAGTATTTCATCATGCTCTTTCTGTATTTCGCGCATATTGACAGCGTCCTGCTGGTAGAGATGAGAAAGCACGCTGATCTGTTTGCGGCTTTTTTCAGCAGCGTCCATGAGCCGGGAATTGCCGCAGTGTCTGAAGATAACATTGTGGAATTCGTCTGAAAGAAGCAGCCATTCATCCTGTCTGCCTGATTCCAGCGCCGCGGCGGCATCCTGCTGGACATGTTTCAGCTGGGCAATGAGATCGTCCCTTGCGCCTGCAGCCCAGGCAAATCTGAGAGCCATGGAGTCGAACTCCCTGGCAAGGGCGAATATTTCGGAGGCATCATTTTTAGAAAGACTGATGACGGTCATGCCGATATTCGGCTGATATGAGATCAGTCCGTCGTCACTGAGACGTGTCAGAGCTTCTCTTATCGGAGAAGAACTGACACCGAGTCTGTTCTGTATCATTTTCAGAGTCAGCTTTTCACCCTGCTGCAGCTGCCCGGAAGTAATTTCCTCATACAATGTCTGATATACCTGTTCACTTATTGTTTTTAATCCGGCCATACGATGATCCTCCTGATAATTCTATATATGATCCGATTTGATTATACTTAAACATTATATGAAATGCAAAATAATATATGTATAACAAAATCTTACATTTTGCAAAATACATATTGCGTTTTACGAAATTTACGCATAGTATAATTTATAACTTATGTTATGAAAAAAAAGCAAAATGAAAAATTTCAGAAAGGGGAACGATCTATATGAGCGAAATCAAATGGCCTTATGCCAATGAATTCGGCAAAGAGGAGAATATCGAATGCGACGTTCTGGTGCTCGGAGGCGGAATGGCAGGCTGTTTCGCGGCTATCGCGGCGGCGAGGAGAGGACTTAAAGTCGTGGTAGTGGAAAAAGGCGCCGTTAAACGAAGCGGTGCAGCAGGCACGGGAGTAGATCACTGGGAATCAGCATGCACAAATCCGTGCTCCAAAGTCACCGCAAAAGAAATAGCGGAAGCGTATGTCGACGAGCAGGACCACCTGTCCAACGGGATCGCGCACTATATCTGCTGTGAAGAAGGCTGGGACAGACTTGCCGATATGGAAGAGTTCGGCGGGAAAATCAGAGATACAGAAGATGAGTTCAAAGGTGCCGAATTCCGTGATGAAGCGACAAAGCTGATGTTCGCATATGATTACGAAAACAAATTCACACTCCGCGTGTGGGGCAAAACGTTCAAGCCGGCGATGCATGACGAGATGGAACGCCTCGGCATAAAGATATGTGATTACACAGAAGCGACATCTCTTCTGACGGCGGAAGCTGAAGGAAAAAAGCGCGGTGCCGGCGCGATAGGAATGAATGTCCATACAGGGAAAATAACAGTCTTTCATGCGAAATCCACGGTCCTCGCAATGTCGAGGCCGGCAAGGCTGTGGCTGTTCAATCCGGATCTGACGGGACTTTGCGAGTTCAGGCCGATGCAGTCGATAGGTTCGGGACATTCCATGGGCTGGAGAGCCGGCATGGAATTCACGATGATGGAGAAGAGCGTCAGGGCGGAATTTTCTGCCGCAGGGTCAAGCTTCCCTCCTTACAGCACGGGCAACAACCATAACACCTGGTATGCAGCGACAATGGTCGATTCCCGCGGAGTGGAGATCCCTTATCTCGACAGAGACGGAAACATCCTCAAGACCGTTTCCGAGAGATATCATCCTGTCAAAGGGCAGAAGTTTTTCCTCAAGGGCGGCGTCATTGACGAACCTAAATATGAATACAGGGGCCCGGAGACAATGCCGTTTGACGAACTGATGAAGCGGGGATATAAACTGCCGTTCTATGCTGACCTCAGCCGAATGCCTGAAGAGGAAAGACGTGTTATCTGGGGAATGATGATCGGGAATGAAGGCAAGACAAAAGTGCCGGTCCTTGATTATTACGAAAACAGAGGATTCGATCCGGCCAAGCATGCCATGCAGGTATACGGAACAGGATGGACTTCGGCATCATTCAGCGATGACGAAAGACAGCTGTTCGGCGCACCCGGCGGAATCATGCACGACTGGGATCTCAAAACCAATATAGAAGGCATATACGCTTCGGGAGATCAGCTGTTCGGTTCCGACTGCGCGGGTTTTGCGGCAGCAACGGGATATTACGCCGGACGCAAATCTGCGGAATGGGCGAAGAATGAATCGCTGATAGATTATGACCGCAGCCAGGTCGACGAGGAGATCGAAAGATTATACGCGCCGATGTATGTGGAAAAAGGCTACGGCTGGAAAGAACTGAATTTTGCACTGGCGAAATGCATGAAAAATTACTGCGGGGCGATCAAGAACGAGGCTCTGCTGCTGCAGGGACTTGATCTGCTGAAAAGTTACAGGGAAGAAGTCGTTCCGCAGCTAAGTGCATCAAATCCGCATGATCTGATGCGTACGCATGAGGTCCTGGACATCATGGATGTGGCGGAAATGGTTATGGAATCATGCCGCCTGCGCAAATCAAGCTCAAAAACTCTCTGCTTCACGAGAAGCGATTATCCTGAAATGGATCCTGCTGAAGACCATCATTTCATCACTATCCGCAGGGAGAACGGAAAGATAGTCAGAGGAGATGTGGAACTCGATTACTTCGGAGATCTGAAAACGGAGTATGAAAAGCACAATCAGGATTATATCGAAGGAGGGAGGAAGTAATGAAAAAAATGAACGAGATCAGGGTATCGATAGTGCCCTGCAGTGCAGATCCGATCATTTACGATGATTCCAGATGCATCGGCTGTAATATATGTACGCAGATGTGTCAGTGTGACGTGCTGCTTCCAAACACAGAAAAGGGACAGCCGCCGATCGTCGCGTGGCCGGGTGAATGTTATTACTGCGGAGCGTGCGTACTCCAGTGTCCTGTAGAGGGAGCAATAAGGCTGGAACATCCGCTGATGAACAGAACGAAATTTGTCGAGGCGATACCTGCGCCTTCAGATGTCGAATAAGGAGACAAAATGACTAAGGAAAATAAGAAAAAATTAGGCCTGATCGCCTGTATAGCAACAGGCATAGGCGCAATTATAGGATCCGGCATATTCGGATCACTTCCGGCAGAGATAAATGAGATCGACGGAGCGGTAGTACTTGCTTTTATTCTGGCAACGATATACACGCTGGCCAAAATGTTTCCTGCTGTGTATTCATCGTCGATCATTCCGGCCTCGGGAAGTTTCTTCCTGATGCCGACGAAACTGATCCATCCGGTGGTGGGACTTTACATGGCGATCCAGAATCTGCTGCAGCCTGTACTGATCTCAGTATTCGCGGTACTGTTCGCAGATTATTTCTGCTCGCTGTTCCCGGGACTTGCAGGCAGAGAGAGAATGGTCGCGGTCATCATACTTCTCGTTTATGCAGTAATGGCATATATGGGGAATTACTTGTTCGCATCTATCAATACGATCATAGTAATAGTGATGCTCGTGGCGGTATTCCTGTACATAGTAGTTGGACTGCCTCACATGAATGCCGGACAGATCACCGTGTCGGAAGCTTTCGGCAACGGCATCAAGTTCAGCTCGATAGGAGCGGCGGTTTCCGTCTTTGCTTCCTGCCTGTCAGGAGGTTCGTCAGTATCGCAGATCGCGGATGACGTCAGAAATCCAAGAAGAGATATTCCTCTCGCACTTATTCTTGCGCCGGTCATCGTCGCAGTAATATATATTCTTATGGCGGTAGTTACTCTCGGATGCATGAGCGGCCCTACGGTCACGACTCTTTCTGAGGTTGCTTCTGAGTTCCTGCCGCACGGACTCGTTGTATTCTTCATAGTCGGCGGACCTATCTGCGGAGTACTGACTTCAATGGTGCCTGTCATCATGCTCACATGCGCTCAGATACAGGCTGCTGCCGAATGTGAAGTATTCCCGAAGTTCCTCGCGAAGAAGAACAAGCACGGCGTATCCACATGGATACTTGTATATGTAATGGTGTTTGCCATCGTCTGTGCGGCCACAGGTTCGTCGTTCGGCGTGCTCATGACGGTATTCTCGGCAGTCAATGCTCTTTCGGATATCCCGACATGCATCGTGCCGTTCTTCCTGAAGAAGAAATATCCGCATGCATGTAATTATGCCGGCATCAAGTTCAACTTTATCTTTGTTTCGATCATGGCTGTCTTTGCGGCGGGAGTTGCCGTATGGCTGGCAGTTGCAGCGTTCAAATCGCTGGGCGCAAGCGTCTACATGCTCATCTTCGGATTCATGGCCTGCGCTGTAGTTTACTTCATCATCAGAATTTTCTATCTGAAGAAAAACGGCAGAAATCTCTTTGCGGAACTGAAAGTGCCATATGATGAATGGGAAGCTCGTGAAACAGAATGCAAAGCACTCGACGCGGCGGAATAATATGGTGAATTCGCCAAGGATACAGCAGGTTATCGACAGCATGAAAAGGCGTTCTCTGAAGCAGATAATCGTATCGGAGGACAGGGCGCTTTCATATCTTACGGGACACAGGGCGAACAGCATGGAACGTGTCGGCGTACTGCTGATCAAAAGCAGCGGGGAGATACATTCTTTCATGAATGTACTCTTCCGCTTTCCCGAAATAAGCGGGGCAACAACACATTACTACAGAGACGGCGAGGACCCGTACAGTCTGATCGCGGAATGTCTTGATCCGGGAGAAGTCGGTTTCGACGATACGTGGGAATCGAAGCACACGATATCTTTGCTGATGAAAAGGAATGATATCACGCCGGTGCTCGGGTCATGGCCTGTCAATGAGGCGCGGAAAATAAAAGACGCCGAGGAGCAGACGCTGCTCAGGACAGCCGCAGCAATAAACGATGATGCGGTATCATACGGTTTTTCCTGTTTCGGCGCGGACGTGACCGAGACTGAACTGGCCGGCATGATCGAAGAACATTTCTGCCGGAACGGCGGGGTCAATGTGGGACAGTATCAGGTGGTCTGCTTCGGAGCAAACGCCGCTGATCCTCACCATGTGCCTGACAGTACGACTGCAGAAAAAGGCGGCGCGGTCCTTCTGGATCTCGTGGGTCTTATCAACGGTTACTGGTGCGACATGACGCGTACAGTGTTTTACGGGAGCGTAAGCGATGAGAATCGTTTAGTCTATGATACGGTGCTGAAGTCGCAGACTGCCGGCATTGCCGCAGTCAGACCGGGAACGGCCATGAAAGACATCGATGCGGCGGCGCGTAAAGTCATCGAAGATGCGGGCTTCGGCCAGTACTTCATTACCAGGACCGGGCACGGAGTGGGACTTTCGATCCATGAACCTCCTATGTGCGCGCCTGATTCAGATGAGATCTGCAGAGCCGGCATGTGCTTTTCGATCGAACCCGGAATATACCTGCCGGGCAGGACCGGCGTCAGGATCGAAGATCTGGTGATAGTGACGGAAGACGGATGTGAAGTCCTGACGCATTACACCAGAGAACTTCAGATAATAAAATAATATCTGCTGAGTTTTTAACTAAAAGGGGCTGTCTGTTTCAGACAGTCCCTTGTTATTCCCATGCCGGTTATTTGTTATTGCATTTAAACCGATGCCGCTAAAACTTCTGTTGAAATCTGGCTGCCGGTGAAATATCCCGAAGCCGTGACTTTGACAGAGATCCTGTGGCCTGCGTTCGATGAAGCGATTTTGTAAGAGCTGCCCGTTGCTCCGCTGATCGGAGTGCCGTTATCATACCACTGATATGTAACGGAATTAGATGCGTCGGTAGGTGTGACCGATGCGGAAAGCGTGCTGCCGATCGCGACGCTGCCTGTAACGGCTTTGCCTTCATTAAGGATCGTGACGGATGTGACCGGTGCAGTAATGCCGCTGATCGTGTTGGTCGTAACATTTCCGGAATACGTCCTTACCCCGGATATTACTGCATAAATCGAAGCGCCCGCGTCGGAAGTCTGCAGTCTGTAGGTGTTTCCTGTTTCTCCGGCGATCGCCGAGCCGTTTCTGTACCACTGCACTGTGTAGTCGCTGGCTGCGCCGTAAGTGAGTCTTGTAGCTGAGTTCCAGGCCGTAACAGTCAGTGTGTCGTTTGCTGCATAAGTCGAGCCCGCGCTTCCTGCTATGGATGCGCTGGTGATTTTTTTGCCTATCGTTACTGAAGCTGAAGCTTCTCTTGTTGAATATCTTGTGATGCCGGATTTTACTGTTGCGGTGACTTTGTAGGTGCCTGCAGCAGACGGAGTGTAAATTGCTGATGTGCCGCCGGTGATTGCTGCGCCGTCTTTGAACCACTGGTAGGTGACGTCGTTTGACGCTGCCGAAGGCTCAACTACAGCAGTAAGTGTGTCGCCGAGCGAGGCCGTGTCAGCATTCCTGATATAAATGCTGATGCCGTTTTTGACCGCTTTGGTCGCCGGACTAGTGGCTGTGCCTGCATAGCCTCTGGCGCCTGTGACTGTGCAGGTAATGGTTTTGCCTGCTTCTGCCGACGTCAGTGTATATGACGCCGCTGTCGCACCGCTGATAGCTGTGCCGTTGGCTTTCCACTGATAGGTGACTGAAGCGCCGTTCGCGTCTGCAGTGAGCGTGTCGCCGACTACCGGTGTGTCGTTATCAGCTGATGTTTTGCCGCTCATGCCAGAAACCGTAACGTTCGTGACAGTCCTGGCTGTTACTGCAACAGTGGCGGCCGAAGTAACGGAACCGGAATATGTGCCTGTGCCTGTTACTTTGACGAGGATCTGTCTGCCGGCTGTCAGAGTGCCGTCCACTTTATAGACGTTCTCATTCGCGCCGCTGATCGCGGTCATGGATGTACCCGAAAGAGTATACCACTGATACTTGACGGTGGCTCCCGCCGGTTTTACCTGTGCCTTGAGGATGTCGCCGGTTTCAATTTTTGTATTCACGCCTGTCGAGTAATTGCTGATCGAAACAGATGTGACCGCCGTTTTTACAGCAGCTTTTTTGACAGTGATCTTCACTTTTTTCGACTGTGTTCCGTATGTGGCTCTAATAGTCGCTTTGCCGGAGCTTACTGCCGTGACGACAGTCTTCTTGCCTTTGATCCTGGAGATCGAAGCAATGCTGCTGTCGCTTGTTGACCATTTGACTTTTTTGTTTGCTTTGATGACTTTTGTCGATCCGACATAAACTGTGGCTTTTGCCGGAGTAACAGTAAATGCTGCAGCATGTGCAGACTGAGTATACGCCATTGCAGGCGTAAATGCGATCGTGCAGGCGACTGCCAGAATTATGGCAAGGGTGCGTCTGGTGACCGAAGTTCTAGTATGAACCATTTTTTTACCTCCCAAATATTTAAGAATGACTTTTCTGCATGGTATATTCAGTCTAACATAATGCCTGCCCGAGAAAATGACATACCTGCAATGTTCGGGTAACAATATCGTCACTAAAATATCGTGAAGATCATGCTGAGATCATTGCTTTTCTTTTTCCGTTCCCACAACATTTTCCCGGTTCGGGCGTCTTATCTATAGGCATTAAAGTTTATATGCTATGAGAGAGGTGATGTGTGATGATAAATGATTCTATGTCTCAGAGAAGCCGGAAAAAAATATGTGTGCTGCTGATATTGCTACTGGTGTTTGTCCCGCTGATCAGTACCTGTTCAGCCTATGCCAATGTTAGTATGAACGGCGCTGAAAATACTATCGGCACGGAAACCATTACTGCTAACAGCAAAAAAGGCGGCGTGACCAAGATTATACCAATGGGATTTGCCTACAAGGTTTATCTCAGTGATAAGGTGTGTTCGCATTTAAATGATGCGACGGATGTTGCAGCAATACTAAGCGGTTATGTCAAAAGTCCTGTAGCTATTTACGTGGCCGCAGTCCTGGTGCTATATTCAAGACATATAGTAAATGTCAATAAGAAAAAACATAGAGGAGTTGTATGTTATGTAACATATCTCGGCTCGGTTTTATATAGCGTTAAATCGCAGTAGGAGGTCCCATGGATATTCACAGTATTTTAGAAATCGCGGCACTTCTTTGTTTCGTCGGAAGCTATTTCCGTTCAAAAAAAATCGGCAGCCGGTTCGAAGGGGTATTTTTCCCGATGGGAGCGCTGCTGCTGATCGCAGATGTCCTTCTTAACAATCACATAATATAAGTGTGTTTCACACCGCCGGCCGGGAGATCGGACGGCGGTATTTTTATATTTCTCCGCAGGTGCAACAGAAATGCGGCTGGTGCGTCTATATAAGTAGTTGTTGTTTCAAAACAGAAAGGATCCGAATATGAAAATGGTCAGGAAAATGACTTTGTGTATCTGTCTGATCGTTATGTGTATGCTGACGGTGCAGGTATGCCCGGCAGCATTCTGCTGTTCCGCAGCCGGCAGCGGCGGCGCTGAAACGAAGGACTCAGAGATAGCGCAGCCCGATAGAAATCTGGCCGCTTCTTTTAATGCTGCCTTTTCCAGAGTCAGCACAGTCCGGGCATACGCGCGAATGTCTGCAAGCGTGGGCAGTGCCGGAAAACTGACGGACGTAATTCAGCTGCAAAAATATTACTCGGGCAAATACCGCTCTATATCGGGCGGAAAATCGACACTGACAGTGAAAAGTTCTTCAATCGTACATGCCTGTTATTTTACTGTTGCGAACCGCGGGAAATACAGAGTAAGGATAACCCTTTCGTGGACAAGTCAGGCAGGTCATAAATTTGCGGAAACGCATTATTGTAATCTGACAAAATGAAATGATGCCAAATGCTGCAATAACGGTATGGTATAATACTGTCTGAGGGGAATTGTATGGATCGGTTTATTGTAGATGATTTTTTTATTAATAATATTGTTGGATTATATGATGATGTATACAGATACATATTATCGAAATGCGCCAATAGGGAAATAGCCTATGATGTGTGTCAAAATACTATGATGAAGGCTTATGAAAGCATTACCAGACTTAAAAAGCCGGCGTCATATAAAGCCTGGATCATGACCATTGCGTCAAATGAACTGCTTTCGTATTACAGGAAGGCGTCTTTCCGCAGGGAAATTTTTGCTGCAGCAAACAGTAAGAGCGGCAAGGATGAGCAGTATATAAGTCAAATCCCTGACGAGGAAAAAAGCATCGAAGAAATGCTGGTAAATGAGGAAGATATGCTCTGCGCGATACGTGCGCTGGAAAGCATCGATAAAAAATATAATACTATCATCACCATGCATCTGCTGCAGGGATTGAAACTCAAGGAAATTGCCGGGATATTGAAGATAAATTATAATACCGTGAGGACGTTATATGCCAGGGGATTGAAAGAACTGCGCGCTGCGTTTTATTCATTGAATTCAGGGGAGGATGGTAATCATGAAACAAAATAATATATCAGGCTCTCTATATGAAAAAATGCAGAGCGGAGCTGAAAAATATGCTCAGCAGGCCTCTGATATTCCCAAACCGGACCTTGCCTTTATGTATGCGTATTCCGGCAGCCGGTATAAATTAAAACGGTTTAAAAAAGCGGCGGTAATAATATTATGTATAATAGCGATCAGTATTCCGTCCTTTACGTGGATGCATTCGGACAGCGCCTACGGCGGAAAAAGAATAGCAGTACGCATACACAGTATGCTGATAGGCTCTACGCTATATGAGTCGCCGGACAGCGATTCCTATACCGAAGTGATCACAGTATCAAAAGAGCAGGATATTCATCTGGCAGAAAGACTGGTATCGACCGTTCCGGCTATCCAGTATGTTCCTGCGGGATATAAGTTTAAAAGTTTAACAGTGCAGAAATCCCAGGATGAAAGCTACTGCGGATTTTATGATTATAAAAACGCCGGCGGCAAATCGTTCAAAGTCAATTTTTCGTTATTGAAGAGCGGATCGGACAAGAAAATCAACGGGGACCGTATTGACAGCAGCTTGACCGGGCGCCATTTATATTATTCGTACAATGAGGTCGATAAAAGCACGACGATTTCGTTTGTGGAAAAAGGAATATGTTATGATATTTCGGGAGAAGTTCCGCAGAAGACGTTAATAAAAATTGCGGCAGATATCAAAACGAAGAATTGACGGAAATTGCCGGGCCATAAGATCCATAGGCGGGAAGCAGACATATCCGGCCGGCTCTGCAAAACATATTTGCGGCCGCAATGCATAGAGAGAGGAAGAAACAAACATGGCAAAACTTGAGCAAACTGTAACTGGTGATTTTGACACGCTGATAAAAATAATAGAGGACGGGATCGTAGAAGGAAGTACATCGGCTTCGCTGGAAGATCACAGTGATTTTGTCGAAGGAAATACACGCTGCAGCGTTCGTGTCTTTGAAAGATACAGTACTATCGGCGGGAACAGAGTAAGCATGAACGTTACTCTGTTTCAGGACGGCGATAAACCTATTCATTTATCAGCGATAACTTCCGGGGGAAGTCAGGCGATCTGGTACAAAATAAATACGCTCGGTGAAAACGCTTTCCTTAAATGCATTGCGCAGATAATGCAGGAGTATGAATCGGCCCTGAAATAAAAATGAGTAAATATTCGTATTTCCGTTTTCGCGGGCACACCCGCTCACTGTTCAGTGATAGACTTAACATAGGGTATTTTATATATATTCAGGGGTACTAAAAATCATTGAGAGGAATGAGATGAGTATTAGAAACAGGAAAGGAAGCATCATAATGGCTGTCGTTTTGGCGATAGCCGTTGCTTTCTTGTATGCGGGATCTGACGCATCTGCCGCAGCGAGACCCGGAAAAGCAAAATGGGGGAAATGCAGCAGCACATCATCTTCAATTACACTTCGCTGGCATAAAGTCAGAGGAGCCGGAGGATACAGCATTTTTTACAAAACGAAAAGCGGCCGGCACTTCTATCAGCTGACAGGCACGAGCCGGACCGTATATAAATGGTGCGATGAAGAGGACGTGAAAGCGGATACAAGTTATCAGTTCTATATCAGAGCGTATAAGAAGCTCGGAGTGAAATCGACATACGGGAAGAAGTCAGCTGTCCGGACAGTAATGACGAAATCATCGGGCAGTAATGATTCCGGCGGTACAGGCGGCGATTCGGGCGGTTCCGGCGGTTCAGCCGCGAAAGTGAGTGTGCGCAGGAGTATCGATGGAGTCACGGGCAAGCCGGTGATCTACGTTGAGGACAATAAGGGAGCGCCGTCATTTGCGCTGAAAGAAGGAACTGATTACACGTTATCCGGAGCTTCGGATACTGCCTATAAGGCTGCTGCCGCGGGCATCGGGAAATATAAGGGTTATACCTGGGATGTAACAGATTACAGCGCAGGCGTGCAGGCCACTTACAGGGATTATGACAAATATATGGCTTCGCATACAGGCACGGCCAAAGAAGAAATGGCGTATACCATTAAATATCTGGGAAGCATCTACACTTACCGCCGGGAAAATAAATATCCCGAGGTGAGCGCCAACGGTCCGAGACTGCTGGCAACCAGGACGACCGATCCTTATGGCGGCTGTGAAGATTATGCGGGAGCTTTCTATCTTCTCTGGAACCATCACACAAATGCACCGGCTGATAATACGAATGTGTTTATTGTCAACGGAGTATGGGGCAGTAATAACGAGAATTCTCATGAGTATAATGTCGCAAAAGCAGGGACCACGTGGTATGTGGTGGATGCCTCCTCATGGTATACAATGTCGTTCGATAATCTGCTGGCGCAGGTCAGTCAGTATAACGCAGGCTTGTTCTATCATCTGTCGGATTTCTCGCCGGTAAAAATGGTCGCAGGGGCGACGCTGACAAACAGCGGCACTGCGCAGCTTCCTTTCTACGGTTCGATTACTTCAACAGGCATCTTCGGCTATGTATACTGTCCGGCATGCGGGGCTTATCATGAGATCCCGTATACCTTTGATCTGGCGGATCCCGCTGATCAGTTCAGCATTTCCGATACTTCTGTTCTGAAGGAAATCAGAAAAAACAAATCTGATGAAACGATTACATTTGTATGCGGGAAATCAGGGACTGTTTCAGTCAGCGCGACGCTTCGGAACGAGGGGACACCAAACCGTACGGAAGTACCGTGCGGAAATATTTCGCTGGGAAATACGTGGTCAACGACATATAACATTACTGTAAAACAGCAATGAAGGTGACGATAATGTAATCGCAGTCAGCAGTGATAAGTGATACTCTATAAATGAGGATATTGATTGTTGAGAAAGGCCGGTGATGAGATGAAAGATTTTCTGATCGATAATATCAGCAGCATTCTTCTGGGTGTGGTCCTGGTTATTGCCCTGGTGATCTGCGTAGTACAGCGCATTAAGATGCACAGGCAAAACAAGAAATACGGATTCAATGAATACGTCAATGAGGATCATGGCAAGTCTGAAACAGCAGCGAATATTATGAGCAATTCTGTGTTGAAGGATCTGCCGCAGAGCGTGACGGGGGTCCAGCCGATGAAAGCATGTATGGATCCGGACATTTTGTCTGACAAAGAACCTGTCGTCAGGCAGGTGGATTATCGTACAACGAAATGAGGTGAGGCCAAAATGTCCAAGAAAATAACTAAAGCTATACAGAGCATGTCGATCAGATCGTTCCGCGATGCACGCATGGAAAACGGAACGGTGATTTGCGATGTGGCCGTACCTGAGGTCCTCTCCGGAGAGCTGATGAAGATGACAGGCGGACGGGCGTATAATTTGCGCGCAGTATTCGATCCTGCGGAGAAAGAATACCATTACTGCCTGATCACTGACCGCAATACAATAAAGTGCGACGATAAAATCAAATGCCCGATGATGGATGATCTTATGGCGGCATATATTATAAGCTGTAAGGATCCGGATTTCCCGGAGCCGAAATTTTCGGAGAGAAGACTGCCGGAAGAGAAGCCTATGTCGGATGACCTGAGAAGGGCGTTCATAAGCGAATCTGCAGCGGCAGGGAGGTGGCGATGAAACGACGGCTTTTGATTCTGATCCCTCTGATAATTATTTGCATTGCAGTCGTTCTGGCTTTTACTGCCAGGAAGGACAATGTTGTCAAGCCGATCAAGCTGAGTAATTCTGAGCAGACTGTTTTCGATCTGTCCTCAGGATATGATGATTCCGGTATTTACTCATATTCCGCAGATACAAAAACGATCAGCAGGGGAATAATAGCTCTGGAAGTATTGTCCGACAAGGGCAAGTGGCAGGTACAGAACCAGGCTGAATGGAAAATAAAAAACGGTGAAGGCAATACTGATTTCTACGTAGGCTACACGCCGGGCAAAGGCGGGTTCTTTAAAATGAAAACGAAGAAGATCGGTCAGCGTTTCGATTTTCCTGTTCGCGGCACATCCGGAAAAGGATTTCGCCTGATTCAGGATCAGAGCTGCAAGATAAAGAAGGGCCGAAAGATCGTATTAATGATGTTCACAGCCAGCGATGCGGGTACGGACAGCAGTATTATCAATGATTATTATAAAAGTAAAACTCTGACGAAATACGGAAATGTAGTGGCTGTAACAATAGAATTTGAATAGTGTATGAATAATATGCGGTGCGGATTGCGTAAAATACGGGATCTGTACCGCATTTTTCAATGTCTGCAGGCGTGTCCTGAAGCGCTGCAGGCATTCGAGTATTTTAAAGAACAGGCAATGGGGTATAATAAATATAATGATGAGGTAATTGTGATGATCAACGAAGAAGCAAAAAAGATTTCCGATGTTATCAATGAGTTTGAGCATAGCCCGCTGGACTATCTTACATATGATGCTGTCGAGCAGTTCGAAAGCTGTTTTGACTGGACATTTAAAATCCTTAAGCCGGGAGAGCAGACAGATGCGGAGGGCAAACTCGGCATTCTGCTGTATGGTAATGGTGTAATAATCGCTGATGACCGTACGTGTACGGCTGAACCGGGCATGCCATTTGGCGTCATGAGCAGTAATGCTGACACAGATAAGAAATCTTCTTATCTTGCAGCTACAGAATCCGGAGTTATTTTAAGCAAACCGGAAATTATGGACAGAACATGTTACGGCGGCTGCTGCTGGTTCCATGCCCGCCTGCTGATGGAATTGGCTGAAAGACAATAGATGTACTGGTGTCCGCTGCCGCCTGGAAATCATTTAACCAATACTAATAACAGTGACGGCAAGACATACTCTGTCGTTACCGCCACTGTAAGCGTACAGGATCATATAAAGCCTTTGTACGGCATTTGAGCTGCTGCCGAATACAGCCATTTAATAAGCGTGGTATAATCGAATACCATACAGCCGGTAGCCTGCTGGACAGCAAATGCGTATGGCGGCATATCGCTGCATTCGAGAAGAATAGCCCGCACGTCAGGATCGTCTTCTGTTATCTCGAGCGCCTTGGCAACCACTTCCTGCTGCACTGTCCCGTTATCAAATTCGCCTCTGGCTTCCGGGATACATGAAAATTCGGGCTCATTGCGGAGATCTTTCATGATAAGTCTTTTTCGCAGTTCCCTGCTTATGCTGCAGTTCTCGAATACATTATCAGTCAGGCTGCTCTGATCAGCTGTCAGAACTCCGATCTTTTGCCCCGGCTTCAGAATTGTCCCTATCCACGGCAGCTGCAGAAGGCTGGAAAGCGCCACAGGTATATTTAGATCATCGGCAAGTTTTCGCTGGTAGTTTCCAAAAAATCCGCATGCTCCGCTGATTGCCCGGCATCCATCTGCTTCCAGACTTTTCCCGGCTTTAAGAATGCTTTGATATACTTCCTCCGTCGGTTCTTTGAATACCAGATTTGGAATATCGAGACCTTCAACAGCTCTGTATCTTACAGGAAAATCAAACGTATAGCCATTGACTACGTTGCCCGGCATAAGCGGATAATGAACATCTTCTAAGTATAGAATGCCGATGGGGAAGCCTGAAATAGTCTGCCCTTTTTTCATCCGGACTTTTATTTTATTGTTTGAGTCATCCAAATAGCCCATTCTTATGTTGTTGTTCAAATCGTTCACCGTCCAATATTTTTAATTTTAAAAAGCATCCAAACACTTTATTCATCTATATTATCTTATTTTATCTCACATAATTCATTATTTCTTCTTTTGTCATATTATCGAGACCTATTTTTTCAAGAGTCCAGCAGTTATTTTTGAAATCAATGCCTGTCATGACGGATGCCAGTACTATCATTGAATCTATGATAGGTGTCTCAACTCCGAATTTCTTCCCGAGCGCCGCCTGGATACAGCAGCCGACAGGAATATCTTCAGTAATATATCTGCTTTTGATGTCGAACGGGCCTGTACTTTCGAAAATCGGGCAGAATTCGTCAAACGGCACCTGCTTGACATCCGGACCAAGAAGTTCCGATCCGAGCACGCTCATTCTGCTCCAGAATTCTTCCTTTTTGTATTCGGAAATACCAAATCCGATTTTCTTGCCTATTTTTTTCTGCTCCAGATAGAATCCGTACTGGACTTCGGCCACAGACGGACTGTATGCATGGCTGTAAATGGAAAAATTGTATTTATCTTTACCGGTCAGATATGAGAAATTTTCCATAACACTGGCTCCCAATATTGTGCCCGGGCAATGGAGTACAGGATTTACATTGGAGAAGCATACATCGAGAACAGTATCACCGGATTCTCTTGTAACGACTGCATCAAGTGAAGGTATATACTGTGATGCTGCGATAAATGTATCCGTATCGCTTGCAGGCATCGCGGAAGCTTTAAGTGTAACAGCGCGGTAGACTGCTTCTACTATAGGCATTGTAACACCGGACTGTGTTTTGATTCGTGTGCCGTAAGGCTGGCTGGTCCATTCGCCGACAACGATATCTTTGTCACATCCCATTTCCTTCATTTGCTTTCTCAGAACAAGTGAACCGAAGTTTCCGGTCATAAAATGTACGACCTGGCCGTCTTCAAGAACCGGGATCAGGCGTTTGAAAAGCAGATCGAATCCAACAGCAGGCTGCGCTATAACGATATTGCCGGCGCCTGATACCGCTTCTTTGATATCGGTCGTTACCATATCGAGTTCAGCGGTGCCTTTACGCTGGAATCCATTGACATTCATCTGTTCGCCCGCAATAGTGATTTTTCTGTCATGTGCAATGCACCCGAGTGAGTCGGCAAATTCCGGGTGTTCATACAGCCTGACTTCTGCTCCGCCAAGTTTGCAGTCGGCAGCATGTGTTCTGCCTGCAGCCCCTCCTCCGAGGATCGCGATCGGTTTATTTGCCAGATATGAGACATCTTTCATGATAATTCTCCTTTCATGGATATTTAAGTTTTTGGTACTTGATTTAGAAATGATTTGGTCAGTATGGACATTGATGATTGTTGTTCACTGATCATTAATCATTATATAACACTAAAATGACCGAGAGTCAATATTTTCGGGAAAATTTATGACCGAAAGTCATTAAATAATTCTGCACTTTTTTATTTGTCCTCTGATATTTAAGCTTTTCGGACCTCTTTAATATCGGGGAAATGCACACTTGATTTCAGTGAATAACAGTCATTTTTATCTGGACAGGGGCGCTTTTTTACTGTAAAATAATTTCTTGAAAAAAGATATAACTTCGGGATACATACGTAGATCCTGCAAATAAATATAAGGGGATATACCATGACCAGACAGGAAAAATCGGAACTCACGCGCGAGAAAATATATAATTCAGCGCTTAAACTGATAGATACCAAGGGATTTGATAACATTACTGTTGACGATATAACCACTAAGGCAGGTGTTGCGAAAGGTACTTTTTACATCTATTTCCCGGCCAAAGAAGATGTGCTCTATTATACATATCAGCATCTTGACACTTTCTATCAGGAAGCACTGGATGCGGCCAGGACGGAGGAAGAATTCCCCAGCATGGTGAAAACATTTATTGATATTTACTCTGACAGAGTAGAAGAGCTCGGACTAGGGATGATCAGTGCTATTTGTACGAATCTCGATATGGAAAAGAGCAAGGAATCATATAGATCCGGTAACAGGAGTTTATACAAATCGCTGTATTTTCTGGTCAGCGAGGGGATCAGGTTCGGCTTCATTGATCCGGACTGTGATCGTGACTGGTGTGTCAGGCAGATACTTATCGCTATGATCGGTATGGAAAATTACTATGTGATTATGGATGGTCAGATCAGTATTAAAGAAATGGCCATGAAAATAATACCGGCGCTGCTGCTGCACAGCGATACTGCAATATAGAGCGTACTTAAATGTTTGCATAATATTGTTTGATATCTTTAATTTACAAGATCAATAATTCACAGAAGAGTTTGCGGCGCAAGTCTGCTCGTCAGTACTGCCCCGGCATTTCTCTCGTGCTTTTGTGTATTAAAAAACCCTCCGGCAGACGGGTCTTTGTGCCTGCCTGCGTGGAGGGTATCGGTTCAAATGATTATTTGAGTGCCGCTGTGATGATCGCCATCGAGTAAACTTCCTCAGCATTGCAGCCTCTTGAGAGGTCGTTGATCGGAGCGTTCAGGCCCTGAAGAACAGGTCCGAATGCATCGAATCCGCCTAATCTCTGGGCGATTTTGTAGCCGATATTTCCTGCGTTGATGTCAGGGAATATGAATGTGTTTGCCTGGCCGGCAACTTTTGATCCCTTGCATTTTGTCTCTGCAACGACAGGGGAAACAGAAGCATCGAACTGGAGCTCTCCGTCTACTGCGAGATCAGGAGCTGCCTTCTTGATTTTTTCTGTGGCGTTTCTCATTTTGTCGACTGAGTCGCCTTTGCCGGATCCCTTTGTTGAGTATGAAAGCAGGGCAACTTTTGGATCCAGACCGAATATCTTCGCTGTCTTTGCGGATTCAATCGCCGTTTCTACTATTGCATCTTCATCAGGATCGATATTGATGGCGCAGTCGCCCATTGCGAGCATTTCTTCTTTGCCGTCTTTTTCTCTTATCATAATAAAGCAGGATGATACGATGTTGTTGCCCGGCTTAGTTTTGATAAGCTGCAGTGCCGGTCTAACAGTATCTGCTGTGGAGTATGTTGCGCCACCCAGCAATGCATCGGCAACGCCCATTTTTACGAGCATTGTTCCGAAATAGTTGCCCTTCTTAAGAGCATCTCTGCACTGTTCCTCGGTCATCTTTCCTTTTCTGAGTTCGACCATCTGGCTGACCATTTCGTCCATCTTCGGATATGTTTCCGGATCGAGGATGTCAAGACCTTCGATATCGAATCCGCCTTCTTTAGCGGCTTTGTTTACTTCGTCAACGTTTCCTACCAGGATAGGTGTAAGGAATCCACCTTTTTTAAGTCTGTCAGCAGCTGACAGGATCCTTGGATCCGGACCTTCCGTAAATACGATCTTTCTTGGGTCGTTTTTAAGTACTTCGATTAAGTTTTCAAACATTATTTGCACTTCCTTTTCCTATATAATTCGCAATTTTATACGTCAGATTATATATCATTAATAGCCGATAAACAAGTAATAATGTCAAAGTCCGGCCTGCAGGGTCTTGGTGCCGTCGGGTAAATAAGATAAACTGTAATGCAGTAATAATGAAAATCGATTCTGTTGGTATGGCGGGTAATATAAATCGGGCCGCTCACTGTTCGGGAATTCGCATGACTCTTTCACAACGGTCGCGTTATTACCGGACGATATGATATGGTGGGATTAAGTCCATATACTGGTGTAAATTGAACAATAAAAAAAGAGCCATAGATGCTCTCATTCGGTTAAAATGGAATTACCACATAGCACTTTGAACTGAAAGGA
>JALCRY010000041.1 GCA_022652985.1 Eubacteriaceae bacterium
TCGCGGGACTTACGCGGATGCCGGCGGCAACATCTCTGTCGAAGAAGAGGCCGAAGGCGACTTTGAATTTGAGCTTGCCGCTGCAGCACACAACTCCGGCGGCATAGTCATTGCCGAAGTAAAAGCTATCGTTAATGCCGGTTCTATCCCTCCGAAGAAAGTGCGCGTACACGGTTCCATGATCGATTATGTCGTAGTCGGTGATGAAGATCTCTACATGCAGGGCTACAACGGGTATTACAAGCCTGAACTAAGCGGCGATATAAAAGTGCCTTCAGACGATATCTCTCCCATGCCTATGTCAAACCGCAAGATCATTGCCAGAAGAGCAGCGCTGGAACTTGCTCCCGACTGCGTCATCAATCTTGGAATAGGCATGCCGTCGGGTATCGGAAGCGTGGCCAATGAAGAAGGGATCAAACCTGTTCTTTCACTCGAAACAGGTCCGCTCGGCGGTGTTCCGGTAGAAGGGCCGGGATTCGGCGCAAGTACAAATCCTGATGTCATCTACAATCTATCCGATGTATTTCACCTTTATGACGGCGGCATACTCGATATGACATTCCTCGGCGCTGCTGAAATAGACAAAAAAGGCAATGTCAACGTATCGAAATTCGCCGGCCGCTGTTCCGGTCCCGGAGGTTTTATAAACATCACTCAGGCCACCAAAAAAGTTGCCTTCATAGGAACTTTTACTGCCGGAGGTTTAAAAGAAAGTGTGGCTGACGGGAAGCTGGTGATCGAGCAGGAAGGCAGCAGTCATAAATTCGTTGAACAGGTGGAGCAGATCACATTTTCCGGCGACTACGCAGTCAAGACCGGTCAGCGCATCCTTTACATAACTGAACGTGCAGTGTTCAGACTGACAAAAGACGGACTGCTGCTCGAAGAAATTGCTCCTGGTACAGATCTGCAGAAAGATATCCTGGACCGGATGGACTTCCGCCCTTTGGTCAGCGATCAGCTTAAAATAATGGACGGCAGAATATTCAGGCCGGAAAAGATGGGAAATCTCGGAAAATAATAACTGCATTAATAAAGAGCACCGCGAAGTGCTCTTTTTGTTTTCCTATTCCATCTCAATATACGCGGCGATTTTTTTCTTGGCCCGTCCGATGGCATTGTATATCGCCTTGGGATCCTTCCCCAGCATCTCCGCGATCTCGCCGCAGGTTTTGCCGTCGATATATTCCTTCCAGACCTTTTTCTCCAGGTCGCTGAATATCTCGCCGCCGCTTTTGAGGATATAATTCTCTATTTCTTTCATTATGAACAGCAGCTCCGGATCCTGTTCGCTTTTGGAGGCGATCATCTCTTCGAGAGTGTTTTCCGGATCGTCCTCAGCCGGTTTGCTGAGTGAAACAGACGAGTTCAGCGGCGAATTCTTTTTCCTCGAAGCCGCCTTGACCGCGGATATGATCTGTCTGTTCATGCAGACCTCGGCATATGTCCGGAATCCGGCACCGCGCGAAATGTCATATGAGCGCACAGCTTTGAACAGTCCGATCATGGCCTCCTGCATAACATCATCGGAATCGGCGCCCACTATAAAATAGCTGTGTGCCTTGTTCCTGACCACATCTCTGAAACTATGGATAAGGAACTCTGCTGCTTCCTCATCGCCTTTCTGCGCGAGTGCTGCGAGTTCCTCATATGTCCTGTCCTTATACGAGTCGTTCATCTCTCTGTCTTCTAACCTCATACATGAGTACAGCTGCGGCGTTGGAAGCATTCAGCGAATTGATCTTTCCCTTCAGCGGGAGCGAAACAACCAGATCGCATTTTTCTTTTACGAGCCTGCTGATCCCGAACCCTTCACTGCCTATTACTATAGCGATCGGGCCGCTGATGTCGGCCTTTGTATATTCTTCCCCGTCCATATCACAGGCCGCGATCCAGATGCCCTTCTCTTTGAGTTCATCCACAATTGCCGCGATGTTCGTTACCTTGGCGCAGGGGATATATTCCACAGCGCCCGCGCTGGCCTTGACGACGGTCTCAGTAATGCCCGCCGATCTTCTGCTCGGGATGATGATGCCGTGCGCGCCGGCACATTCCGCGCTTCTCATGATGGCTCCGAGATTGTGCGGATCTTCTATATTGTCAAGGATAACTATGAAAGGATCTTCCCCGCGTTCTGCGGCGAGCGCCAGTATATCTTCCACCTCGGCGTAGTCATATGAAGGGACATTTGCTATTACGCCCTGATGATTGAGGCCGCCTGAGATTCTGTCGAGCGCTATCCTCTCCGCGTAATGCACCGGGATCCTCGCGTCGCGCGCTTTCGCCGCGATCATCTTCAGCGAACCCTCGGGATCTTTGAGGATCGTTATCTTATCTATCGTCCTTCCGCTCTTCAGCGCTTCGAGCACAGGATTCCTGCCTATAAGGAGATTAGGATCCGGCTCGCGCTCAGGTTCTTCTCTCCTTGCCTGAGGTCTGGCCGCCGGCCTTTTTGCCGCCGGTCTCGTCTCTCTGCCCGGATAGCTCCTGCCGCGTCCCGCTGCGCCTCCGCGTCCGTTTCTGCCGTTCTGGCTCTTTTGCCCGCTGCGGGTGTTTTCCTTTTTGCGGCGGTTAGGTTTTATCTGTTTATTATTCATCCTCGTTCTGCTTTCTTTCATATTTCAGGAACCGGTAACCGGTACCTTTATGCTCCATCGGCTCGCTTTCCCAAACCGCTTCGAAATCTTCGTCTTTATCGAGGTTCGGAAAATGCTTGTCCGCCTCGAACTCCTTGTCTATTTTTGTGATCCATATCGTATCGACATAAGGCAGAAGCAGCCGGTAGACCGATTCGCCTCCGCATACGAAAATGCTGTCATCTGCGAACTTGCCGAGCAGACGCATCAGCGCTTCCACCCCGCAGCACACAGTACATCCGTCTATCGCATACCGGTCATTACTGGTAAGCACGATATTGTGCCTGTCCGGCAGCGGCCTCCCGTCCGGAAACGACTCCAGCGTTTTCCGGCCTATTATGATATTTTTGCCTGTCGTCTTCTCTCTGAAGAATTTCATATCTCCCGGGATATGCACAAGGAGCTCTCCGTCTCTGCCTATGCCCCAGTTTTTGTCTACAGCAACTATCGCATTCATATTTTCACTCCTATACTGCTACAGGTATATCTTTTATCTGCGGTCCTTTCTGATAATCTCCGACGATGATGTCATCTTTGGTGAAATCATAGAAATCTTTGATGTCGGGATTCAGCGTGACTTTCGGCGCGTCATACTGCGGCCTGGAAATCAGTTCTTTTATGATCGGGATGTGCCTGTCGTAGATATGCGCATCAGCGATGACATGCACCAGCTCACCCGGTTCAAATCCGGTGACCTGCGCCAGCATCATCAGCAGCACAGCATACTGCGCGACATTCCAGGCGTTCGCAGCGAGTATGTCCTGCGACCTCTGATTCAGGATGCCGTTCAGGCGGTTCCCGGTAACATTGAATGTCATGCTGTAGGCGCACGGTTCGAGCGCCATCTCCGAAAGGTCGGCAAAATTAAAGAGGTTCGTCATGATCCTTCGGGAGTACGGTTCGTTCTTCAGCTGCCAGATCACATTGTCCACCTGGTCCATAACACCCTGCTTGAACTTATACTTCACGCCGAGCTGATAACCGTAGGCCTTCCCGATCGTGCCGTTCTCGTCCGCCCATTCATCCCAGACGTGACTTCCGAGCTCGCTGATCCTGTTGGACTTCTTCTGCCAGATCCAGAGCATTTCCTCCGATGCGGATTTTATCGGCGTCGGCCTCAGCGTGACTGCCGGGAATTCCTCCTGCAGATCATACCGGTGCACGACTCCGAACTGCTTCACAGTATAGGCCGCCTCGCCGTCTTCCCAGTGAGGTCTTACCTTCTGTCCCTCTGTCGAATATCCGTTTTCCAGAATATCACTGCACATCTCAACGAATAATTTATCGGCTCTGCTCATTATTCTCTCCTCCATGCCGGGCGGCAATATCAAAAAGTGCTTTCAATAATATCTATCGATCTGCTGATAATGTCTTCCATCCTCTCGGTTTTCTCCGAAAGGTAAAGGCTCCCGATCAGCGCCTCAAAGGCAGTCGCCCATTTGTACGTTATCGGATCGCAGTTTTTCGGCTTCGTCACGCTCCGCCTGTTCCTGGCCCTCTTCACCAGCCACTTCTCGTCCTCGGTGAGGTCGTTGAAAAGCGTTTTTATCGCCGCGGCCTGTGCCGGTGCATGAACGTATCTGACCGCTTTGCGGTGGAGCTTATCCGCCGCCTGCAGCCCCTGGCTCATAATGTGTTTTCTCACATATACTTCATAGACGGCGTCGCCTAAAAAGGCAAGCGCCGTCGTATTTATCTCATTAACTTCCATAATCAGTCTTTAATTATCTGTACGCCCTGAGGTGTATCCTTGAGCGTTATGCCCTGCGCTTTGAGCTCGTCTCTTATTTCATCCGCCCGCGCGAAGTCCTTGTTCTTTCTCGCTTCCTGTCTCTCGTCGACCAGCTTCTGTATTTCGTCATCTACCGAGTTGTCATTCTCCTGCTGCAGAAGTCCGAGGACATCGCACAGCACCTGCATGCATGCCAGCGACTTTTCAGCGAATTCCTTCGAGCAGCCGTCTATTACTGCCGTATTTATTGCGGTAATGAGTTCGAACACCGCGGAAATCGCGTCTGCCGTGTTGAGGTCGTCATCCATCGCCTCGTTGAACTGCTGTCTGTACTTGTCGAATCCCTCCAGCGTCTTTTTCTCCTCGTCGGTCATCGTGCCTTCTTCGGTTTCGATGAGATGTTCGAGATTGAGTTTGGCGTTCTGCATACGCGCCAGGCTCTGCTTCGACTGCTCCATCAGCTCTTCGCTGAAATTGATAGGGCTACGGTAATGTCCGGAAAGCAGGAAGTATCTGATCGTCTCGCCGTCATATCCCTGCTCCCTGATGTCTCTGACCGTAAAGAAGTTGCCCTTCGACTTCGACATTTTTTCGTTGTTCACGGTAATGTACGCGTTATGCATCCAGTATTTCGAGAATGTGCATCCGTTGTGCGCCTCCGACTGTGCGATCTCGTTCTCGTGATGCGGGAACATCAGATCCTGCCCGCCCGCGTGAAGGTCTATCGTGTCGCCGAGGTATTTTCTTGACATTGTCGAACATTCGATATGCCAGCCCGGACGGCCCATGCCCCACGGAGATTCCCAGGCGATCTCATCAGGCTCTTTTCTCTTTTTCCAGAGCGCGAAATCCAGAGGATCCTCTTTCTTTTCTTCTATCATTATACGTGCGCCGGACTCGAGATCATCTATGTTCTGTCCCGAAAGCTTTCCGTAGCCTTCGAACTTTCTCGCTCTGTAATAAACATCCCCGTCGACTTCGTACGCATATCCTTTGTCGATCAGATCCTGAACGAACTGAATGATGTCGTCCATCGTCTGTGAAACTCGCGGATGAACGTCCGCTTTCCTGACATTCAGAGCCTGCGCGTCATTGAAGTACTCTTTGATATATTTCTCGCTTACCTCCGGTGCTGATATTCCTTCTTCTCTGCTCCTGTTGATGATCTTGTCATCGACATCGGTGAAGTTCTGCACGTATGTAACTTTATCGCCTCTGTATTCAAGATACTTTCTCATAGTGTCGAAAACCACGAGCGGTCTTGCATTTCCGATGTGGAAAAAGTTGTACACTGTAGGCCCGCAGACATACATTTTGACCTCACCCGGCGTCTGCGTAACAAATTCTTCTTTTTTCCTGTCCATCGTATTATAGATCTTCATAATAACTCCTGTTTCGTGTTGTATTTTCAATAAAGTTTAAACAATCTTTATATACCTCTGCCCCCGCCGGCTCAAACATCAATCTCCGTGATAGTCGGAGCCTTTTGTGGCTGTCAGATCGTATCTTTCAGTCATTTTGACGAAGCGTTCCGTCTCTTCTTCAGTGAACTTCGGGTAATAACATTCGATCCCCCAGAGTCCGTGTCCGAGCATCCGCTGCACGACAGCTTCCGCGTTCTCGTAGAACTCCTCGGTCCCGCGTTCTCCTATCCCCCTCGTGAGAGCGGGATGCGCATACACCGGCACGCCGCCGGCCTCCTGTATTACTGCCATCGCTTCTTCGGTGCTGATTTTGTTCTTTTTGATGGCGCGATATTTTTCTCCTGAAAAGATGTTGTCGAAAGCCTCCTTCACGTCCCTGATATAGCCCTTCCGCATAAGCGCTCTCGCTATGACCGGCTTCCCGACGAAGGTCTGCCCCGGGCGCGTAACGACGTCTGCCATCGTGATATCATATCCGTCGCTTTTCAGCGCCTGCATCAGGCGTTCGTTTCTGGTCTGCCGCTTCTCCAGGATCTCATCGCATGTCGCGATCAGGTTCCGGTTCTCCGGGTCGATCCCATATCCGAGCATGTGGACTCCGATGCCGCCGCTCGTGACTGTGCTGAATTCTATTCCCGGCAGGACATTGATGCCGTAACGTTCAGCCGCCTTCCGCGCTTCCGCTATTCCTCCGATCCCGTCATGGTCCGTTATCGCAATGTCCGTGAGCCCGTTCCCGTGGGCCCATTCGACGACTTCCTCCGGAGAATATTTTCCATCCGAATAGTAAGTGTGCAAGTGATAATCAGTTTTGTCGCTGATATCCATTTTTAATATACCAATCCTTCCCTGACCTCTTCAGCTGTATCTTTGCCTTTAAGCAGCTCAACGAGCGCGAGCCCGAACTGCATGGATGTTCCCGGCGCCTGTGATGTGACGATGTTGCCGTCAATGACCACCTTATCGCTGCTCGGGACTGCTCCCTTCAGCTCGCCTTCCATACCCGGATAGATCGTTGCCGCCTTCCCCTCAAGGATGCCGAGACCTCCGAATATCATCGGGGCCGCGCATATTGCCGCGGTCCATTTTGTTTTATCTTTGGCGAATGCAGTAATAATGTCGGTCACGCGTTTGTCTTTCTGCAGATTCGTCGTCCCCGGCATTCCGCCCGGGAATACGATCATTTCGCAGCTGTCGTAGTCCGCTTCGTCTATCGTCGTGTCCGCCGTCACGGTTATCCCGTGCGCGCCTGCGACGCATTTGCCTCCCGTCGACACCGTCTCAGTCTCGACGCCTCCGCGTCTCAGCACGTCAACGATCGTTACTGCTTCTACTTCTTCAAACCCCTCTGCGAGGTGTACATATACCATTATATTTCTCCTTTCTTATCAATACCCTTTGAACAGTCTCTTCGGCCCCGCGACCTGCCATGTCACATAGGCAAGCACGCCGAGGAACACACAGGAAATCAGCAGTTCAAACATTGTCTCAGTCTTCGTGAATCCTGCGGACAGTATCGTTATCAGCGGATCGCCTTCGACAAAACCCGTACCCCTGATCGGGTCTACCAGCTTGTCAAACAGCGGCGTGATAAGCTTGACCGCAGTATTGAAAGCTGTGAGGATAAAGAATATTAATACTCCCCGTTTGAACGCTTTCATATGTATCTCATGCTTACGCCATCGTATCAGGAAGAACATCGCCAGCGCGGAAATAATCAGCGCCAGGACTGCGACCACTGCCGTTATGTCCAGCGAGTGCCTGATATTATACATGAACTTCTGATCCGCGGCATTAAAAACATTCTGCGGATTGTATGACGTGTTCTGCTTCATCTGGAACACATTGGTTTTGTGCTGCATATAATCGCCGAACAGATTCGACAGCGTCTGCTGATCTATCTGCGTCGACATCGTGTCAAGTATCTCCGACGAACTCATATTGAAATTATAGGAGTCCGGCAGTCTCATCGTCACATTCAGCGCAATAGTGATGATCATGATAGGCATAAACACCGTAAGCAAAATACCCCACACTTTGGCAGGGTCTACTGATTTGATATCCCTGGTATTTCTCCAGGGATTCTTTCTGGAATTCACTCTGTAACTTTTCATACGCATATTATAGTAGGTAAACCGAGCGCGGTCAATGTGTTATCATGTCACATTCTTTATTTCCGGGCCGATTTTCCGACTGGTCACAGGCCTGCGGACAAACCCCCGCGGCGCTGCCTCCTGTACACTGGCAAAGCTCCGCACCCCTGATCTCAGCCGCATAAAAACTGCCGCATCACAGATACGACAGTTTTTGATTTTCTTTGATTTGCGGGCGAAAATTAATTTTCAGCCTGTTCCGCATCGTATGCGGCAATGATCTTCTCCGCTACATTCGGCGGTACCGGATCATATCTTTCGAATTCCATTGTGAAGCTTCCTCTGGCCTGCGTCATCGAACGCATCTTGACTGCGTAGTCGAACAGCTCAGCCTGCGGAGCTTCCGCAAATACCTTCTGCTTGTTGCCGTCCATAGGCTCCGAGCCGAGGATCCTGCCTCTTCTCTTGTTCATGTCGCCCATGATATCGCCCATGAACTCGTCAGGAACGATGATCTCCAGATGCATGATCGGCTCGAGCAGACAAGGGCTGGCTTCTTTTATGCCCTTCTTGAAGGCCAGAGCAGCGGCGATCTTGAACGATACTTCGTTCGAGTCAACTTCGTGATAAGAACCGTCGTAGAGATCGGCCTTGACGTTTACTACCTTGCATCCCGCAAGAGGTCCCTTTTCCAGAGACTCTCTGAGGCCCTTTTCAACTGCCGGAACATAGTTCTTCGGGATCGAGCCGCCGAACAGCGATTCCACAAATTCGAACTCTTCTTCCGAAGGGCTGAAACGGATATGCACATCGCCGTACTGGCCTGCGCCGCCCGACTGTTTCTTGTGTTTGCCCTGAACGTCCGAAGTGCCCTTGATCGTTTCTCTGTATGCGATCTTCTGAGGGACCTTTTCGACCTCAACGCCAAACTTATCCTTGAGCTTGGAAATTATATTATTGAGCTGCATCTCGCCCTGCCCTCCGAGCAGGCTCTGATGTGTCTCGTTATTTCTTTCCAGTACGAATGAAGGATCTTCCTCCATGAGTCTGTGCAGACCTGTGCTGAGCTTGTCTTCGTCGCCCTTGGCTTTCGCTTCAATAGCGATGTACAGCGCCGGCTTCGGGAAATCGATCCCCGGGAACCTGATGATATTGCTCTTTTCGCACAGAGTGTCTCCGGTCATGGCATCCGCCAGCTTAGCTGCGGCAATAATATCGCCCGCTTCCGCGTTTGTTGCTTCTATACGCGACTTTCCTCTCATGAAGAAGACCGTTCCGAGCTTTTCATTGCGCTCCTTGTTCGGGATGAATACTTCATGCCCGCCCTGCAGCTTGCCGGAAATTATCTTGAGGAAAGAAATCTTGCCGATCTGAGGATCTGCGATCGTCTTGAAAACGAATGCCGCAAACGGTCCGTTCGGATCTGTCTTGACAGTGATTTCATTGTCGCTTCCGTCGAATGCCGGATAGTCCGCATGCATCGAAGGCTTCGGTACGAGGTCGACAAATATATCAAGAGCTTCCTTGACACCCTCGCCCGTAATAGCCGAACACATGATAAGCGGTACGATATCGCCCGATGCTATACCTTTGCTCAGTCCTGTTTTAAATTCTTCATCTGTGAATTCTCCTCCGTCAAAGAACTTTTCGAGGAGCGCTTCATCTGTTTCCGCGATTGCTTCATTAAGAGCATCTCTGTCATCGAGAGTTACTACAGAAGAACCGAATTTGGTTTTAAGATCGGATACCGCCTGATCGATGTCGACATTGTCCTTATCTGTCTTATTCATAAGGAAGAATATCGGAACACCGAACTTCTTGCATGCTTCCCAGCTCTTGTCAGTGCCTACCTGAACGCCGGCGGACGCATCCACCACGATCACAGCGGCTTCAACAGCTCTCAGTGCTGAATCCACTTCTCCGACGAAATCGAAGAATCCCGGTGTATCTACAAAATTTATTTTACAATTTTTATATTCCACCGGTACGACAGACTGATTGATGGAATATCTTTTGGCTATCTCCATCTTGTCCCAGTCTGATACGGTATTTCCGTCTTCAACTTTGCCGAGTCTGTTGATCACTCCCGTAGCCAGAAGTGCAGCCTCTAAAAACGTCGTTTTTCCGGTGCCTCCGTGTCCTATGAGAGCTACGTTTCTTATGCTGTCACATTTATAGTCTTTCATTTCAGACCTCCCTAATTCATTATTTTGATAACGTTGTCATTATAGCATTTAGCATATGTATTCGCAATATTTTCTGATAATTTGTGCATATTTATCAACAGATATTTTCGCTATATACATTCCAGCCAGATTTGTTATAATGTCCGTGTCACAAAAAGAAAATATTTCAGAAATCATGAGGTGGAATAATATGAGTGAAAAACACGATTACGCAGCGGAAAGCCTGCGGATGCATTACGAGAAAAAAGGCAAGATAGAAGTCATCAGCACGGTGCCTGTCGCGAACGAAGACGATCTTTCGACGGCATACACGCCGGGCGTGGCGCAGCCCTGCCTGGAGATACAGAAAAACATAGATCTTTCCTATGAACTCACGAGAAGATGGAACCTGTGCCTCGTCGTCACCGACGGCAGCGCGGTCCTCGGTCTCGGTGACATCGGTCCCGAAGCCGGGATGCCGGTAATGGAAGGAAAATGCGTTCTCTTCAAGTCGTTCGGCGATGTCGACGCGTTCCCTCTCTGCATCAAGAGCAAGGATGTCGATGAGATCGTGAACACGATCTACATGATCTCGGGCAGCTTCGGCGGCGTCAACCTTGAGGACATCTCGGCTCCGAGATGCTTCGAGATCGAGAAGAAGCTGAAGGAGAAATGCGACATCCCTATCTTCCATGACGACCAGCACGGAACGGCGGTCATCACCCTCGCGGGCATGATCAACGCGCTCAAGGTAGTGGGCAAGAAGATGGAAGACTGCACGATGGCAGTGAGCGGCGCGGGAGCAGCGGCGATATCGATCACGAAGCTCCTGATGAACTACGGACTGAAAGACGCGATCCTCTGCGACAGCAAAGGCGCGATCTACGAGGGACGTCAGGAAGGCATGAATCCTTACAAGGAGGAAATGGCCGGGCTGACTAACAAGAAGAAAGTAAAGGGCAGCCTGGCGGAAGCCATGAAGGGCGCGGACATCTTCCTGGGCGTGAGCGCGCCGGGAGTCGTGACGACTGAAATGGTCGCCTCGATGGCTGACGACGCGATAGTGTTCGCCTGCGCGAACCCGATCCCGGAGATCTATCCGGACGAGGCGAAGAAGGGCGGAGCGAAAGTCATCTCGACAGGACGTTCCGACTTCCCTAACCAGATCAACAACGTACTGGCGTTCCCGGGCATATTCAGGGGGACGTTCGATGTAAGAGCGAGCGAGATCAACGAAGAGATGAAGATCGCGGCGGCGGAAGCGCTGGCCTCGGTCATCCCGGACAGCGAACTCAGCGCGGACTACATCATCCCGAAGGCCTTCGACCCTAAGGTCAAGGATGCGATCGCGGCAGCCGTGGCCAAAGCTGCCAGAGAAACCGGAGTAGCAAGAATATAAATCATAGAAACGATCACAAACAGAGACTGCGCAGCAGGGAAAATTTCCCCGCCGCGCAGTCTCTTTCTATAGTTTGGTTATACCGCTGCTTCTTCCAGCATTACTTCATAGTTGTTCTTTGTTTTTATCGCTGCCACACCTTCGAGATCGTACCACATCATTATCAGTGAATCGATGCCGATACCATCGAAGATATCCATATAGCGTTCGTAATTTTCTGCACCTGTGTGTCTGTAGAATTTGATTGCTTTAATATTCTGCGTCACGACGTCCACGCCCATTTTTGTGCAGCCGTGATCCAGCATATATGAAGCGCAGCACTTCACAAGATCTGTCCCGATCCCCATTCCCTTATACGGTCCGGAAATGTGCAGTACATCGAGTATGCCGCAGTCCGGTATCTCTGTATAGAGCGAACAGGCCAAGATCCCGACAGGACTGTCCTTTTCATCCACAGCGGCGAAAAGTCTCATGGAAGGTTCTGTTATGTAATTCCTAAGATGGTCTGACGCATGCTCATATGTCATGCCGTCGAGATACTCGTCGGCAATCATGCCGCGATAGGTATTCCTCCAGCTGTCTACATAGATTTCCGAGGATCTTCTGAGATCCTTCAGCTTTGCATTCCTGATGCTGATCATATTTATCACTCCTTTGCCTTTGATCCCATTACTCTTCCCTCTCAGACATTTTTATGATAATTGACTTTTATCAACTGTTGACATTATATCACTGTTTTCCACCTCGGGACTGTTTTCGGACCGAAATTCACAGAAGAATAATGGCTCAGAAATACACAATTGCCTTTTTTCAACGTTTGCGCCACTCTTCGTGACTGTTTAGTTATCTGATAATTTCGCAAAACATTCACATGCAGGACTCAAAAAAGCAACAGGGCCGGATCATCTATCCGGTCCCGCTGTTTTGCGATTGTCAATTAAGGTCTATTAAGGATAAACAGAATGTGTTTATTTAACCGCTTCGTTTACTATGTCCTGATTGCTCGGCAATGCCTGAAGATCGCTCTTTCCGAATGCATTGCCGGCAAATATGCCGATAAGTGTTGCAGCGACACCCGGTACGACGCCTCCGCCTATAATTGCATTAAGAGCGGGAACTCCCTGGAAAACACATGCAACTATGATGCCCAGCACCATACCGCATATAGCTCCGGATTTCTTAAGTTTCGATGAGAAAACTTCCGATTTCTTATCCATCATTATATATCCGACTACGAACAGAGGAATGAGTACGCCGCCGCATACTGCATATCCGAAGTTGGCAAGGTTGTATATCATACTTGCGCCCAGTGATACCGATACCGAGATGACTCCGCAGAGTATCGTTGCAATACGGCTGTATTTGATCGTCTGTTCTGTTGTGAGCTTCCCTTCAGGATCTATTACATCGGCCACTATATTGGCGGATGCGCAGTTAAGATGTGTATCTGCCGAACTCAATGTTGCTGCCAGAACTGCGAGTGCGAGGCAAGCTGTCATATATCCCGGCATCTTGTGCAGAACGAGCCATACAAGAGCCTGGTCTCCGATGCCCTTGTTGTAAAGGAAAGCGAGCAGTCCGAGCATAATTGTGCAGAGAGGAATGATCGTTCCTACCGTGAATGCAAATGCATATGCGCGTCGGCATGTACTCGCATCTTTTGATGCAAATGCACGATTCCAGTAGATCGGATTCGCCAGTGTGCCTAGAAAACCAGTAAGAAATGCCGTAATGATCTGCATCGGCGTCATGGTGCTCATATCCCACTTTGAAGGGTCCGTTGCGATTATTGTTGCTTTGAATCCTGCGAATCCGCCGAAGTCCACATGCATCATATGGAATCCGAAGAAAATAACGAGGAAGCATGTTACGAGTGCTATCGTTCCGTGCAGGAAGTCTGTTACGATTACTGATGCTACGCCGCCGCATGTCGTGTAGAAGATGAACACAGCACCGCAGATGATCGCTACCAGACGATAATCCATTCCGAACAGTTCCTGTACTACATACGAGATACCCATGATCTGCGCGCCTGCCCATAACATGTTAGGCAGGAAATTGGCGACTCCCGCGATACGGCGTACTGTAGGATCTCCGCCGCAGATGTGGCTTCCTATGAAATGCGCCATCGAATAGCATTTAAATCTTGCCAGATACGGTCCGATGATGAGAGCCATTACGATTCCTGCCACGATTCCTTCCCCGAACAGCTGCCAGTATGCCGCGATACCATATGCATATCCGCGTCCGGCCTGTCCTATGAAAAGGCCCGCGCCCAGTAGACTGGCAAATGCCGTCATAGTAAGAAACAGTGTTCCTGTCCTTTTGCCTGCGATAAAGAAATCGTCGGCGTCTTTGATAACAGCCTTTTTCCTCAGACCTGTTACGATACAGAAACCCAGATCTGCCAGCATCAGCACCATAGTCAATATTTTTATACTTGTACTAATCATTTTATATACCTCATTTCTGAATAACTTTTCCGGATATTTTCACCGGGAACGGAAGGTCCATGCCATTCAGACATCTGATCCGTTCTTCTGTTTCCTCCTCGCTCAGAGGTTTCACATGTTCAAACTGATACCCTATTCCCAGGTATTTGTATTTTGCAGTTCCCAGTCTGTGATAAGGCAGAAATTCCAACGACCTGCAGCTTTTTACTTTGCGGCAGAATTCCGCAGTCGCAGTAATGTTCTTTTTCGAGTCGTTCACGCCCGGAATGAGAGGTACTCTCGCATTCATCGGTGTGTTAGGATATTCTTCGCCCGCTCTGATGATATTTGCCAGAATCGTCCTATTGCTGAGCCCCGTCCAGATGATATGTTCCTCCGGATCCATATGTTTCAGATCGACGAAATAGCTGTTGAGGAAAGGTATGATTTTTTTCACCTTTTCGTAATCTCCGAACATATCCAGCTCAGCTGAAGTATTAATAACATTTTCACGACATTCTTTCAATAATTCACCGGCGAAATCAGCCTGGAGGAGAACATCCCCTCCGCTCAAAGTAATACCGCCGTTTGAGCAGAAATAGAACAACCTGTCTTTATTGATTTCTTTCATTACTTCATCAACTGTCATTTTCTTACCGAAGACATCTATAGCTTTGGTGATGCACGCATCGGCGCATCTGAAGCAATTGATGCACTTCTCTTTATTACGTATAATTGCACTGCCGTCTTCCGACACTGACAAAGCATTTTGTCCGCATGCCTTCACGCAATATCCGCAGTAACGGCATTTTGACTGCATGTAATACCATTCCGGTTCACTTTCGTGAGATTCCGGGGTAGAGCACCAGGCACATCTCAAAGGACAGCCCTTCAGGAAAATGACAGTCCTGAGGCCATTTCCGTCATCCGGCGAGATCCTCTCTATTCTTAGAACTGTTCCTTCCATAGTATTCATATCCTGTCCTTTCCGAGTTTTGGTGTCAGAGGCGGCGGTCCGCGGGCTGCCGCCCCTTATAGGAGTAAATGTTTTATTATTGAATTAACTATTTAAATGGCCACCTGTGTGGTTCTGGAAATGATGTCATTCTGTGTCTCACGGCTCAGTTCTACGAAAAATGCGGTGTAACCTGCGACGCGGATCAGCAGATCCTTGTGATCTTCAGGGTGTATCTGCGCGTCCTTCAGTTCCTCTTCATCAACTACGTTGAACTGTACATGATAGATGCCCATCGCACACAGACTCTTGAGAAATGCCATCAGCGATTCAACTGCACCTTCACCTCTTGCAAAAGCCGGATCGAGTTTCAGATTGAGCAGCGTGCCCTGATCATTACGGCCGTGAGGAATATGTGAAACGCTGCCGATAACTGCACTCATACCGTTTGTATCTGTCCCTACGTTCGGGCTGACGCCGTCTGCCAGCGGCATCCATGCTCTGCGTCCCGAAGGGAGTGCTCCGACTTCCATACCGAACGGTGTATTTCCGGATACAGGGAGTATGCCGCCCGAGAGTTTGCCGAAACGATTGCTGAAGGTCTCTATATAATCTTCGATGTAGTTGAACATATCTGTCGCCAGGTCATTCACTTCTTCATCGTCATTGCCGTATTTCTTTGCATTCTGACAAAGTGCCAGAATATCGTCATAGCCTCGGAAATCAGCATCGATAGCTTTAGCAAGTTCATCCATCGTCAGAACTTTCTTGTCATAAACGAGCTCTTTGACTGCCTGTATACTGTTAATTAGATCCGCTACGCCGATCGCGTCCACTCCATCTCCGATAGAATACACAGGACCGCCACATGAATAATCCAGAGCCTTTTCGATGCATCCGTCGAACGTAAGAGATGCTACCGGGCAAAGTTGCTCTTCCTGAAGATGTACTGTCACCTGATCACCTGCCGCGAGTCCGTGAAGCTCGTGACGTATCTGCGTCTTTACCGCATCCATATACTGGTCAAACGTTTTGAAGTTTCTCGGATCTCCTGTGCGTGCTCCGGCATAGCGTCCATATTTTCTGCTTTTGCCGTCATTCATTGCAAATTCCACTGCCAGTCCGAGATTATAGTCCGCATATGATGTATAGTTTCTCGTCTTGCCCGGGATGGTATTTTCCACGCATCCGCACGGGTTCCATTTGTAGGAATCTTTCAGCGGCACACCTTTGTTCATTACCATCATCTGACCGGCAATATCACTGTGGAATGCCGGGAATCCTGTTCCCATCTGCATCAATTCCACGACTTTCTTCAGGAACTTGTCAGGATTCTGGATCAGGTTATATTTTACTGAAAGAGAAGGCTGATACATCTGTACCTCCATCGTCGCCTGCAGCATCTTGTAGGAAAGATCATTAACTGCATCTTTGCCATTCTGATCAACTCCACCGCAGCATACGTTCTGGAACATCGGATATCCGGCCGAAAACTTTGCTGTATCCTGATCCTGGAAAATGCACTGGTTCGAAAATTTTACCCAGAGGCAGTCAAGCAGCTCCTGCGCTTCGTCTTCAGTAAGTCTTCCGGCCTCGATGTCTGCCTTGTAATACGGATACAGATACTGATCAAGCGCTCCCGGGTTGTAACTTGCCGACTGATGCTCCATGAATATCGCTATCTGGTATATATACATTGACTGGATTGCTTCCCAGAAAGTCCTTGCCGGCTTCTCCGGAACTCGGCCACAGACCTCCGATATCTTGAGTAATTCCGCTTTTCTCTGCGGATCTTGTTCTTCTTCAGCCATGCGCTTTGCTTCCGCGCTGTAACGCTTGCCCAACTGACGCAGGCCGTCAGCACAGTATCTGAGAGCTCTCAGATAATCCATCTTTTCAAAGTCGCCAGGTACTGTAACATCGAGAGTTTTTTCGACTTCTGCAATTCTTGCTTCTATACCTTCCACGCCTTCTTTAACTACACGCTCGTAGTCTGCAGTAAGTTCGCCTGGTCCGCGGACATTTTTACGGTCTATATAAAGCACACCGCACTCTTTGAGTATCTTGGTCTCTTCCGGGATCTGCTTCAGCCATTTTTCCTGCATCGAGCGGCCTTTCCAGTACGGGACCACTACGTCATTAAATATTTTTTTGTCTTCATCTTTAAATATAAACGGATCGCTTGGACGCTTGTCGATAGTGTCCAGCTCATTATAGACCCAGAGCCAGCTGTTATCCGGAGAGCATATGCCTCCTCTTTGTTTACTTCCGGAGCATCCCACTATCAGTTCATCCGGCCAGATCGTAACACTCTTCTCTGTACACTGTTTCCAGAACGCATATCCCTTCTGCACTGCCGGCGTCTCGCCGTCGCTCTCGATATAACCCTTAGTCAGTATTACCGCATCTTCCATGTCCACTTCCGGTGTCGTATCGAGTACACGCTTCTTCAGCCTGCTTACTCTTTTCATATAGGCTTTGTCTGCCATCATATATCTCCTTTCATTCTGCTAATATGTCCTGTGCTTTTCTCTTTACGATATCGCTGCATTTTTTCTCTGCCTTAATTAAAAGCAAGAAGCGTACCAAAATATCCTGGCTAACCGGTTTGATCCTTTGTGGCAATATCTTCGACGATTCCATTTTTCAGTTTTTTCAACGTTTCAGCGGTCTCTCCGCCTAATTTTTAAAAATTCGTATTTGCGTTTTAGCGCAATGGTTTGTTGCGGCTTTATGTCTAAAACGTGGTTTTATTGCAAGCATTTCTTGCACTTTATAGCCTGCATATGCAAGTAATACTTGCGCCTTTTCGAAATGGTTGATATACTCTATATAAAATAACGCTAATTTGTAATAGAAATGGCCTGCATTGAGGCATTTAGGAGCATGAAATGAATTATAAGGAAGCATTGAAACTATATTCCGACAGTTATCTGGGAGCTGTCCTGACCTCAGCCGATAATGTCATCCTTGACATCAACGAGTACGGTATGCAACTTCTCCGGACTGACCGTTCTGTCTGTGGACAGACACTGGAACAGAGTGCCCCGTTTCTTTGCACTGCCGGATCTGAAACAGGCGATGAAACACATGATATTCCCTTTGCCAATCCCGAATTCGGACACTATGCCCGTGCCTGCGCCGTCATCAGCGGCGATTATCTCCCAAGCGGCACCCGCATCATTACATTCCGCGATGCATCTCCGGATGTTAAGGCGAAACTCCTTGAAAGCGTCTATAATCACATCCGTGAATCGGTAACGATCTGGGACAATAAGGGCCGCATGCTAATGCTGAACGACGCCTCCATCCGGCTTCAGGTTCATACCAGCACTGATGATATCGGCAAATATGTCGAGGATCTGTATGAACCGCAGAATAACGGCTGGCTCGTTATTCCGAAAGTGCTCAATGGGAAACATCCCATTTTGAATCTCAGACAGGATTTTCTGACGCATCTCGGTAAGGAACTACAGACCGTATCTGACAACTACCCTGTTATGAACAGCGGTGAAATCCTGGCCGCCTACAGCATGATGGATGATTATACGGAAATGAATTCGATGCAGGTGCATATTATACGGCTGCAGCATGAACTGCTCAAACGTGAAGACACACCGACAAAATCACGTAAGAGCGCGCTTACTGCACATTATATATTCGACGATATAATATATTCCGGCAAAAAAATGAAGACAGCCATAGAAAGATGCAGAATGATTGCCGTGTCCGATTATCCTGTCATGATATACGGCGAGACCGGCACAGGTAAAGAGCTATTCGCCCAGAGCATACATAATGCCAGCAGCCGCAGCGAAGGTCCTTTCATCGCGATCAACTGCGCCGCCATACCGACAACGCTGCTTGAGTCGATATTGTTCGGCACAGAAAAAGGCGCCTATACCGGTGCTGACAAACGTGAAGGCCTGTTCGAACAGGCCAATGGCGGCACTCTGCTGCTAGATGAAATCAATTCCATGGATATCGGACTGCAGTCGAAACTGCTCCGCGTGATCCAGGAAGGCACTTTCTATCATGTGGGCGGGACTAAACCTATTCATGTAAATGTACGAATCATCTCCAACATAAACATGCTGCCGGAACAGGCAATCAGGGACGGCCTGTTGAGAGACGACCTTTATTACAGACTCGGAGTAATAGTCATAAAGATACCGCCGCTCCGCGAACGTAAAGAAGACATCTATCTGCTCTGCAAAAACTTTATCAAAAACACCAATGAGAAGCTCCTGAAAAATGCCGATTCCGTCTCTCAGTCAGTCGAAATGATATTCCATGAATATGACTGGCCCGGCAATGTACGCGAACTGCAGCATGCAATTGAATTCGCTCTGAACATCATTCCAAACGACGAATCGGTGATTACGCCGAAATATCTGCCCGACCGTATACTCGAAGCCGTACATTACAGCACCGACAGCACAGATAGCACAACCCCGGAAGTGCCGGAAGACCAAAGCCTTACAATGGATGAGCTGCTTCAGGAAACCGGACAGCGCTATCTCCGCCGGGCACTCGACGAAAACGACGGCAACATTTCCAGGACTGCCAAGGCCATGGGAATAACAAGACAAAATCTTCAGCACCGTATGAAAAAATACGGCATCTCATGAGATGAAAATATCCCGCTTCCGGCATGAGCCTGAAGCGGGATATTACTTTGCATTGATCTTTATGCTGATTTATCTTCTAAAATCAGGCAGCAGTATCTTCCGATCTGCCTGCCTCTGAAGCCGCGCTGTTCTTTCTGTTGAGCAGCACGCCTACGAGCATTATTACTGCAAAGAGGATCAGATAGAATACGATAGGGATAGCGAATCCGCCTGCGGCTTTCGCTTCCAGGTACGGTCTGATGCCATGTGCAAATATAGCTGCGAATATCATGAACGCACTGCTGATGACTGCGAGCGTCGGGAGTACGTATCTCTTGAGACTGCTCACGTCTGTTGCTTTTTTCATGAATCCTATGAAGATCGGTATATAAAGCGCATATGTCGTAACGATCGGGAGCTCCGACGAATCGAAACTGAATACGCCCCACCACTGGAACGGTGCCAGGTTTGCGCCGTAGAAATATACGAACCATACTGCTACGAAGAACAGTCCAACGATCGATGAGTTTGTCGGCATGTTCGTGTACTTGTTTATCTGATTGAACATTTCAGGCTTCGGTCCTTCGCCTCTCGCCGCTACCGAGTACATGCCTCTGGTGCAGCCGAGCATAAGTCCGTTGAGCGTCCCCATGCAGGAGATCGCCACGAACAGGTTGAGGATATTTCCGAATACATTTCCGAACACGTTGATAAACGCAACTGTTGCACCCTGGTTCATGATGTCCTTGTTGGATGCGCCGCCGGCAACGCCGATATAATAGAAGATATATACGGCGATAACTATAATCGCACCGATGAGCAGAGCCTTCGGCAGGTTCTTCTTGGCATCCTTGAGTTCCGCGTTTATCGATGTAGCAATGATCCAGCCTTCATATGCGAATGATGTCGCGACTACTGACGCGAACAGCGGGTTTGTCGTAACCGAACTCGTAGTCGACTGCATTGCCGCAGTTGTCGTAAAGTTTGCCGCAAGATTGCCTGTCGAAAGGCCGTAGACCAGACCTATTACTGCCATAAGCACCAGCGGAACGAGCTTGATCGCCGTAGTGCCGACCTGGAACTTGCCTGCCAGTTTCGGCGAAAGCGCATTCACGGCATACGCCGCAGCAATAAAGAATACTGAGAGTACCATGACTTCGACTCCGTTTACCGGGCCGCCTTCCGTCAGCTTGATATTCGGATTGACAGACTGAATGAAAACAAGAGTGTATCTTGCGGACAGCCATGCCAGTACCGATGTCAGTGTCGGATAATAAATTGTAGTCATGAACCAGCCTACGATATAGGCGTATTTTCCGCCTACTGTAGCTTCGGCATAATCCACGATGCCGTTGACTTTTTCATACTTTGTCGCCATTACTGCAAATGCGAGCGATGCGAACAGCATGATCAGTCCGCCGATCACCCAGGCGAGGATACCGAGCGGCATGTTGCCGTTGGTCGCCTGCAGTATGACTTGTGCTTTGAAGAATACTCCGGAGCCGATGCAGATTCCGACTACCATGCAGATAGCTGTCATCAGTCCGTACTTTTTTTCCAAACCGTTTTCCATTTTAATGCCTTTCCTTTTAACGTCTTTTCTTTTACCCTCTCAAGCGAAGAAGTTAAATAAATAAATATAATATAATGATTTTTTCACTTTTTTCCGAATGCATATAATTCATCGGAGCAGTAAACATTAGAATTATAGTACCTGGTCCCCAAGATTTCAACAATTTTTGAGCATTTTCACGCAGAAAACGCGTATAATATTTCGGCCTGGCAGGCGACCGTGTGCAGCAGACGGAAATCTGCCTGCAAGCCCTGTGCTCCGCTCTAAAAAAACAACTTTTCCTTGATGTATCTGTCAACCCAAAATTAGG
>JALCRY010000042.1 GCA_022652985.1 Eubacteriaceae bacterium
GACACCGTGGGCAGGCGCAATTATGTCTATCGGCAGGCCCAGCTCCGCTATCTCTGCCAGCTTCTTCGTGACAAACGAAGCGAACGGATTGAGTATATTCGCAAAGTATTTCATGGCTTCTTTGTACAAAAGCGCCTGATCGGCTTTATCATTGAACATTTCTTCGACGGCATAATGCTGACCGAAAGCATCCATCGAGAAGAGGATATTATCTCCGGTCATGTACGTCGCCATCGAATCCGGCCAGTGGAGCATTTTCATTTCCACGAAGATCAGCTTTTTCCCGTTCCCGATATCGAGCGAATCTCCCGTTTTTACTGTATGGAAATCCCAGTCCTTTCTGCCGTACTGTCCCTCGATGCTTTTGACCGCCGCTGCCGTACAGTAGATCGGAGTATCCGGTATCTCTGCCATCAGCGCGCTCAGTGATCCGGAATGGTCCTGCTCTCCGTGATTCATCACGATATAATCGATTTTTTTCAGATCCGTTTCCTCTTGGAGATTATGGACAAAATCATCCCTGTGCGGCGTCCATACCGTGTCCACCAATACAGTCTTTCCTTCTTCGATCAGGTACGCATTCTGGCTTGACCCGTTGATTATCGAATATTCATCTCCATGGAACTTCTTCAATTCCCAGTCCATGTACCCGACCCAGCTGACATTTCCTTTTACTGTCTTCTTCATTTCACTTCTCCTGTTCTTTCTTTACTGCTGTACCTTGACCTGCGGATTCTTTTCACCGAATTCTTCCTTCAGCATGTTGCATATTTCTCCGCGGTCTTTTCCTGCTTTTTCCTGATTTTTGATCATTTTATATGCCTGAAACAGCGGCGACGGGCCGATTTCAGAGCTGAAATAACCGATGCCCTGGTTCCAGGCCAGCAGTTCAAACACATCATCCAGAGCAGCCGAATCAAGACCGTGAATATAAGCTTTGACCAGTTCTCTTGTTGCCTGGCGCATCCTGCCGGCGCCCACTGCATTCGTCAGTGACAGAAGCAGCCTCATCTCATACGGAAGATGCCTTTTGCTGTCATTCCAGGTAAGATCCCAGAAATCAACTGCTATCTCCCCGAGTTTATCATCAACAAGCGGAAAGTTGGTTATGGCCGCCGGCCGGAACGGGATATCCGCACTCTCATCACCGGATCCCTTTCTGTAGAAGTATGTATGATACTCGTTCTCCGCCTTCTTTTCGGTATGATAAACAAAACCCAGCGCTGTCATCGGCTCGTACAGCGGTATAGGCTCAAACGTCTGAACGACTTCCAGCCCTTCCCCTTCTTTCAGTGCAGCGGCCTTTTCTGTCAGTCCTCTGAAAAAATTCCCCTGAATGTGACGAACATCGGCTTTTGCAAAACCTTCCACTTTATCCTGCCAATCTTTGAACTCCATAATTCTCCTCCTTTGTCTGAATCTATAAGCTATATCGTCTGCTCACATGACACCGGTGTAAAAACCAGCACGCGGTTTGCGAACCCGCACTTGCTGCGCATTTTTTCAAACAGCTCTCCTTCCTTCTGAAACTCAGCTGTTCCTTTCAGAAGGAAGCCGGTGCCCATGCCTGCCAGTCCTCTTACTTCATGGCTCCCGGCCACCACTTCTATCTCCGGGTCATGCCCCACATTCTTCTCTGTCTCCCTGAACCCGAAACAGGGAATAACAATTTTTTCATCATCGGTAATGATCAGATACTTGTTCCATGTATCCGCAATGTGGCCTTTTCCCTCTGCGGAACTGGAACACACCGACACGATCCCGTCATGTCTGACGCACTCATAAAAAACATCATTTAATACCATAAGCTGCACCGCCTCCTGTCAATATTACCTTCATTTCTTCTTCACTATCGATGATATTACTGCGTCCGCAAAATGTACGTTGCATTTGCAACAGAATCCGGCAAACTATTTTTTGGCATTAAAAAACTGTCTCTCTGCGGATCATGCTCCCAGTGAGACAGTCAGATGTTTTTCCGTTATCAGTGCATCACCAGATGCAGTATCCCCATTACCAGTACAAAGGCAACGACGGAGCGATGCACAGGCAGGATCTTTTTCTTCCCCGCTCCTTTTACCAGTTTTATCACGACTCCGAAGAGCACGGTAATAACCATGGAAGCCGCCAGGATCGTACCTGTCAGTGAATCATGACCCGACGATGTCTGCACGAAATAATGTATTACAGCAAATGTCCCGGCACCGATGCCGAAATACATATGATATTTAATGATATATTTCATGAAGATCGAATAGCACTGCCTGACTTTTGATTCGCGCGGCAGACCTGAGATCAGAAGTTTATTGATCCGTTTGACTATGAATGTGCATATTGATACCAGATAACAAACTACTGTGACCCATCCTAAAAATTCGCCTATTTCATCCATGATGTACTCCCCCAGTCTCTTGTGTCTTGACTCTACAAATAATACGCCTTTTGTCAATGTGATTCAATATAAAGTTTGAGTTTATCATGATATTCAACGAAACTGCCGGTATTATGCTGTCTGCCTCTTCACCGTGCTTTGCGCAGAATAATACAATATACCGCCGTCGAGCCGAGTACTGCCGCAACAGATACTGCCAGGAACCATACAGGCAGCGCAGACGCGGCGGCAATGGAGATACTGATCACTGTAAACATCAGACAAATGATCAGCTTGATAGTGTCCGCCATGCCTTTAAGTATAGGATATAACCGTTCTTTGTTTTCTTCCGTGATTTTCACACCGGTATTCATCATCGACGGGAATTTTCCTGCGGCCGTCATCAATACAAATAGGGCCAGCATGATCAGCGGCAGAAGCCAGACCGTGCCTTTCTCGCTCCAGCTCGTGATGTTTCCGGCAGCATCAAAATGTCCCGGCACTCTGGCCGGGATCTCATTCCAGATCAGGAAAATATATGCGAAACAAAATACTATCGACATTATCGAAATAATATTTTTTATGATTGCCGCTCTGCTGTTGAAAATCCTCATTGCCGTCCTCCACCAATAACGATTTTTAACATACTGATGCGCTGATTATACCATATTAAAATACTGTTTTACAGATGCTCCGGCACAAATGTCTTTTACCATCAGGCTTAAACGTTTTTCCCCATTTCAAAGGCCTTTTTAAGGGCAGGATGACCGGCAGCTTCACCCGGCGCCTCTACTCCGCCGGCATGGACCGTTCCCGCCAGATGAGCTTTCGGGAAGCAGGCGAGCCAGCCTTCCAGGCCGTTCAGAGCCCCATCGGCAGCGCTCTCGTCATTTACGGCAGATGCTGTCAGCAGATATATCCCGCGAAACCTGTAATCCGCCGGGAAAAGACTGTTGCAGCGGTCTATCAGCGTTTTCATCTGCCCGCTCATCTCATAATAGTATATCGGCGTTGCGTACGCGATCACATCAGCCTCTGCCATTTTTTCGGCTATCCATATAGCATCATCGTCGATCACACAGTGACCAAGCTTCTGACAGGCCAGGCATCCCCGGCAGAAAGCAATATTCTTATCCGCCAGTGATATTTTTTCTGCCCTGTTGCCGGCCGCCTCCGCGCCTTTTATAAATTCATCCGCCAGCATGTCAGAATTACTGTCGCTGCGCAGACTTGTTGAAATCACTAATACTTTTTTCATTACTTTCCTCCGTGCCGTCTCTGTTTTATCCTAAATATGTTTTGAAAAATTCTTCGATCTTAGCAAATGGTATTACATCCAGATTATCATAAAGATCCACATGGACAGCCCCCGGAATAATCACCAGCTCCTTGTTGTCGCCCTCCAGCTTCCTGAATGCATCTTTACTGAAGTAGCATGAATGTGCCTTCTCGCCGTGGAGCATCAGAACGGCACTCCTGATCTCACTGCTGTACTGTAGTAATGGCATATTCATAAACGACAACGATGTGGTCATGTTCCATCCGTCCGTCGAATTGCCCGAACGTTCATGATATCCGCGCGGTGTTTTGTAATAGTCATGATATTCCTTTACGAACTGCGGCGCATCGTCCGGAAGCGGATCAACTACTCCCCCTGCCCTCAGATATGTACCGTTTCTGTAATCCTCTGTCCTCTGTGCATTTAATGCCGCACGATTTTCAGACCTTTTTTCCGGCGTATCATCCGCATCAAAATATCCGTTTGCCATTACTCTTGTCATATCGTACATCGTCGACGTCACCGTCGCCTTTATTCTCGTATCCATTGCTGCGGCGTTGAGTGCCATACCGCCCCATCCGCAGATCCCGATGATGCCGATCTTCTCCGGATCGACATTGTCCTGCACAGACAGGAAATCGACCGCGGCCGAAAAATCTTCTGTGTTGATGTCAGGTGATGCCACTCGTCTCGGCAGACCGCCGCTTTCTCCCGTGAACGAAGGATCAAAAGCAATTGCCATAAATCCGCGCTCAGCCATGATCTGGGCATAAAGACCGGACGACTGTTCCTTGACAGCTCCGAACGGACCGCATACCGCTATTGCCGGCAGTTTCCCGACCGCATTTTTCGGCGTATACATATCGGCAGCCAGAGTAATGCCATATCTGTTGATAAATGTGACCTTGCTGTGATCAGCCTTGTCGCTTTTCTGGAAAACCTTATCCCATTCCTTTGTCATTTCCAAAACTTCTTTTTTCATATCTTTCCGCCTCCGTTATTCGTTTTCATTTTTTATCTTGTATGCCAGAAAATCCAGGCAGTCTATCTGTTTCTGACCGCAGTGGATGTCTTCGAGGATCTCCTTGCGGCGGACAGATAAGCACCGGAGAAGCTGTTCAGTATCTTGCGATTCAAAGCAGCACATACATTGCTCGGAGAGATCTCCGCAGATCCCGGCATCATCTAGTATTTCACGAAATATTTTATTTCTGTCGTGTGCTTCCGCCATTTCGTCCTCCGTTTACCTTGCTGATTTTATGATACAGGCGCAGCAATGAAATTACAAATATTGAATATTGATTTCATGTTATTATATATTTTGATATCATATCATGCTATACTGAATGAAATACCAGGGCAGAACGGAGAAATACAATGGAGATATATGTGCTCAGAAACTTTCTGGAGATAGCCAGAGAAGGCAGTATAACTGCCGCAGCCGGCACACTGCATATTTCGCAGTCCACGCTTTCCATGCAGATCAAAAGCCTGGAAAATGAACTGGGAAAAAAACTTTTTACCCGCCACAGCCGCAGCGTATCCCTCACTGACGAGGGCATGGTGCTGAGAAAACGTGCGGAAGATATCCTCAATATGGTAGATAAAACCGCAGCGGAATTCCGGGAAATGAACATAATCAGAGGAGGCGACATCCGCATCGGCTGCGCCGAGTCGTACCTGATCAAACATCTGGCTCACGCCATCAGCGATTTTCGCCGGGACTATCCGCTGCTGCGCTTTCACATTACCAGCGGCGGCACGGAGCAGGTCCTTGAACGCCTGGATCACGGCATCCTGGATCTGGCAGTAATAGTGGAGCCTCCGCACCTTGAACGATACAATTATCTCGAGATCCCCGGAGAAGACACCTGGGGGATCGTCGTGCGCAGAGATCATCCGCTGGCAGCCAGACACTCAGTAACTGTCTCCGACCTGAAAGGTGAGGACCTGATCATCTCAGAGCAGTCGCTGAAAGCAGACCTGCCGCGCTGGTGCGGTGAAAAAGTCGATGAACTCCGCTTTGCGGGATACACAAACCTGGCCTATAACGGTTCCGTCTTCGCCCGGGAAGGGCTCGGCGTACTGCTGGCCTTTGAGCATTTAATAGAATGCGGCGCCGACAGCGAACTTTGTTTTGTTCCGCTCAGCCCGCGCCTGACAAATAAAATATTCATCGTCTGGAAAAAATATCAGATATTCACCCCGATAGCCGATCTTTTCACCGAGTCGCTCATAAAACGTTTTGCCGCAGAATAATGCTGCTGCAGCTCAGGCGGCGTCAGCAAAGCTGGAAGCGATCAGTGCAAAAAGTTCTTTGTCTGTCAGACTGCCGTCGAGGCAGACAGTAAACCAGTGCTTCTTGTTCATGTGATAAGCGGGATAATAATCTTTATGCTTCAGCAGCTCCTCCACCGTATCCGGATCCGCTTTCATATCTATTATTTCCACATTTCCCTGTCCCGGCAGTTCGAGCCTGCTTCTGTCAACGGTCATGATTATAGCAAACCACTTTTCATTATCCTGCCTTCTGAAAGCCGCATACCCCGGATATTTTTTCCAGAGAAATTCCGGTTTTACGTCAAATGTGTCCCTGATAAACCGCAGGACTCTGTTTGTCTGCTCAGCCTTCAGGATCTCCGTATCAAAACATTTTGCCGCCACATCCGTTAATGCTTTCTCGCATGCTTCCCGCACATCGCCCACAAAGCCGCCCTGGGCACTGCTCACATTGACGAGAGTATACTCCTCTCCAAGTTCAGTTTCCATAACTTTATATTGCACCGCACCGCTTTGGCTTATACATATATCCAGCATGAATTGTTTCCGCATGACGGGTACTTCCCGGCGGAAAACTGCGCCGTCATATTTAAAACCATATTCCAGCAGCTTAGCTTCATTCGGTTTTTTGTATCTGAATATGGCCTCGGTATCTATCATATTCTCCCCCGTTTATCAGTAATCTATCCTCTCAACTTTGAAGATCACAGGTCTGGTGCCGTCAGAACAGCAGCAGATCATCACCCGGTCATCCTTCATCCAGCCTTGCATGATCGAACCTCCCTGCAGCCCTGTGTAGATGTATCTGCTTATCGCATCCCAGGCCTCCGAACAATGCGGCATCTTCGGCCCGCCCGCGACTGTATCCGGATCCGCATCCGTCTTTACCAGCGTGCCCAGTCCCATATGCCAGAAATCATCCCTGTCTCCGTCTCTCTCGAAAATATACTCATCACCTACATTATAGCACGGACACTCTCCCGATTCCGGATCAGCGCAGTACTGCTGCTGTAATTCCGGAAAAAGTTTTTTGCCGATCACCGTTACTTTTACTTTGTGTTTCATGATCATTTCCTCCTGCCTGATCTAATTAAAGACTTCTGCCATTCCGCAATGATACCGGCCTGCAATTTTGCCGGAAGCGGCCGCATGATATAGCGCAGCGCCTTGTAATCTGTGTCCGGAATGATTATCAGCTGCCCGGCCTGCATGCCTTTAAATCCTTCTTCAGCCACCATCCTCGGATCCTTAGCTATCTTCGCGTCAGCCTTGCCGGCATTTGCGGCCCAGTTAGTTTTTGTCGGTCCCGGGCAGAGCGCCGATACAGTAACGCCTGTTCCGCGCAGTTCGCCGTACATTGCTTCAGTCAGGAACAACTCATAGGCTTTCGCGGGGCCGTATACGTTGAAATACGGATCCGGCATAAATGCCCCCAGCGAAGAAACATTCAGTATCTTCCCTGCGCCGCGTTCTTTCATATCGTGGCCAAACAGACGACACAGCATTGTCAGACTGGTGATATCAAGATTGATAAGATCTCTCATAACCTGCGGATCAGCCTCCATGACCGCAGCATGTTTCCCCGCGCCTGCATTATTGACCATCTGATCGACAGTTATCCCCTTTTCACACACCTCATCATATATGTCCATGGCGGAGTTTTCGTCCGACAGATCCCCGGCTATTACGGTGACGCTGATATCAAATTTGGTTTCCAGCTCCTGTTTAAGCGCTTCGAGTTTTTCGGCGTTTCTTGCCACCAGTATCAGATCGAAGCGGTGCTCCGCAAAAACAACTGCCAATTCTTTCCCGATACCTCCGGAAGCCCCCGTTATCAGAGCTGTCTGTCCGCTGCCGTCGATCCTTTCAGTCTTTCCTGTCAGGTATTTTTTATACAGAAAATGGCCCGCCGCAACCGCACCTGCCGCGCCGAGTAATGCCGCCTGTTTATCTTTCCTGTCCATTATTATTGCCCCCTTTTAAAGTATTATCTCCCCGGTTTTATACTCCGGATCATGCGTCATCAATACAGCAATGCATCTTTCGTCCCTGCTGTATGCCTGCAGGCGCCTCAGAGAATCTTCCGCCTGTTTACGGTTCCAGGCGATCCCCGGCAGCACAAGTTTTTCATATGATTCGCGTGCATAACCGCAGTCGCCGGCTATCACGCAAAAGCCTCCGCTGCCCTCCGCTCTGACTCCCGTCATGCCGGCCGAATGCCCGGGCAATGGTATCAGTTTCACACTGCCGTCATTCAGCAGATCATATTCCTCGTCCGGGAAGGCTTTGATATCAATACCGCGCCAGAGCCTTTTCAGATAACGCGGGTTTGACTTCGCTGCCGCCTCAAGTTCAGCTCTGCCGGCCATTATACACTTCGCATCTTTGATCATGCCGATGCCTCCCGCATGATCGATATCCATATGCGTCAGGATACAGTAATCGATATCCGCCGCCCTGTAACCATACCTCGCCAGATGCTCAGTCACTGCTTTCCCTTCCGGGAGCACGCCGGGCGATGCATGATAATTTACAAACCCTTCGTACCTGCGCGCATCCTTCCTTACTGCCGCATCCCAGCCGGTATCCACCAGTATCAGAGCCTGCGGATGTTCTATAAGATATGCTGTAACGGGCACTTCGATCTGATGATTTTTCTTCCGCCCCAGGCCCGAAAACGCCAGCGGATTCTTCGATCTGTTCGACAAAGGAAGCGCTTCATCGACAAAAGTACTGCCGCAGTCAAGAATATGTATCTTAATCATCAGCCGCGCTCCTGTCAGGCAGTTCCGAGGTGATCTTTCTGGCCTCGGCCAGCACCTGTATCAGATCATCGAAACTCTTCTGATCCGGGTCGAAGTAGTAATAGTTTTTCGTGCCTTCCCGACGCATCTTCAATATCCCGGCATCCTTCAGGATCTGCAGGTGGTGCGAAACCGCCGGTCTCGACAGGTGTGTTTTCTCAGTAATGTCCATAACGCGCACACCTGTGCAGTCGCCCATCTTCATCATTTCCAGTATGAGATGCTGCCTGTTCTCATCTCCGAGCGCCAGCAGTATCTTCTGACATTTTCCAAACTCCTTTGCCAGTTTTTCGATATCATCTCTTGTATGCATATATACTACACCGCCTTATGGCCGGATGCCGCATCAAAATGATATTTTACGATGCCGAGATCCAGTTTTGTATAAAATCCGTTTCCTTTTCTTCTCGCCCTGACGGTATCGCCATCCAGTTCAAAATAGAATTTCTGCTGATTCATGGCCGTCGGCGCCAGAAGCGCGGCTTCGATCCCCCGTGCGAACCATTCCGGCATGTGTTCTGCGCAATTGCATACTTCCGCCAGAGGACGGGATGTATGCGGTACGCCCTGATTCTCGCCGTATCCCAGCGCGATCAGGCATACCTGCTTTTCATCGCTTCTTATCTCAGCTGCGCTTTTCCCGTGAGTCACAGCGACCCAGCATGTATTCAATCCCAGTTCCTGAGCTTTGAGAACGATCTGTTCACCGCAATAACCGGCTTTTTCTGCTAATCCCGGATTTTTCCTGCCGACCAGGGCGATGTAATTGTTTACACCTGAGAATTTCCCGTAATGTGCCTTCATGCCGCTGAAACATTTAGGTTCATCAAACAATATCTGAATGTGCAATTCAGATTCAGCATTACATTGCGCGACAGCGGTCATAAGCGCATCTCTCTTTTCTTTTTCAATTTTTTTGTCACTGTACTGACGTACACTGTGACGGTCTTTCATAACGTCCATATTTACTTTCCTCCTGTCAATGGTTTATTCGTTTAAACCATTATAACAAAAGTAATACGCTGCAAATCATTGGTAAAGAAAATCAAGACCATTAACTTTCGGTGCCGTGTTCCTCACCGGACAGGCAAAAGGACGCCGAAGCGTCCAGTATAATGCAGCGAAATATTCAATTGTGTTAACAGGAACATCCGCATGAACAGTCTCCGGCATGCTCGCCGCCGTCGTCGCCCACATAAGAAATAGCTCCCGCCGGACATAAATTACCGCACCCGCGACAATGATCGATACACGCTTTTGGATCAGCCACTACCGGAGTCGGCAGCTTCTCAGGGTCATAAACACCATGTTTACATTTATTAGTGCATGCACCGCATTCGATGCATAATGTGTAATCTATTACAGGATACCATCTGTCCGCCATTTTTTTGCCTCCGTTACAGTACTTTGCTGAATATTGTCTTTACTTCGTCTTTCTTCAGCACTTTGCCGAATGAAACCACTTTCTCATCTACTACCAGTGCCGGCGTTGTCATAACACCATAGGCAGCGATCTGAGCAAAATCGGTCACATGATCGATAGGAATATCCTGACCCATTTCCGACAACGCATCTTTTGCCGCAGCCTCAAGCGCCTGACATTTGGCACAGCCGCTGCCGAGGATCTTGATGCGTGCTCCTTCGCCCTTTACTGCTTCTGCCTTTTCCATATCTTCTGATGTGCAGTTTCCTCCGCAGCAGCACGAAGCTTCTTCGATTTTTTCTTTTTTCTTAAATAACGACATATTTTTACCTCCTATTTATTATAAACTGTTTGATTCTCCATTATTTATTCCGCCCTGTTCAATGCAGCTTCTCTCAGGTCCATCACCATTTCTTCTATAATTTTTGCAATTCTTTCATATTCCTTTTCCGTGCCTCCTGTCGGGTCATCAAGGCCCCAGTCTGCATGGGCCGCAGCCGGCAGTGAAGGACATGTTACATTGCAGCCCATAGTAATAACAATATCCACCTCCGGGATATCGGCCAGCAGTTTCGGATATTGCAACTGCTCCATATCTACACCATAGAGTTTTTTTATGATATTAACAGCGCCTTTATCTATGTGATCTTTGATCTCCGTCCCGCCTGACCAGCATTGTATTGCATCCGATGCCAGTTTCCTGGTTATGGCCTCAGCCATCTGACTGCGGCATGAATTATGTACGCATATATATGCTGCTTTTAATTTCTGCATAGTCTCTCCTAGATAAACAGATACTGGAATGCATTGAAGAAATATCCGACAAGGATTATCCCGATCGTGCATATCAGTATGAATAGTCCCAGCAGCTTCGGCTTGACCGCTTTGCTCAGCATGATCATCGACGGCAGACTCAGCGTCGTCACCGCCATCATGAACGACAGCACCGTTCCCAGCTGAGCACCCTTATACAGCAGAGCTTCTGCAATAGGGATACTGCCGAATATATCCGCATACATCGGAATACCTATCAATGTCGCCATTACTACCCCAAACGGGTTCCCGCTCCCGAGCGCCTCTTCAACAAAGCTCTCCGGGATCCAGTTGTGGATCACCGCACCAATGCCGACGCCGACAAGAATGTACGGAAAAACCTTCCTGAAGGTTGAGACGACCTGATCTTTCGCGTAAACCGCTCTGTCCCTGTGTGTAAGTTCCGGAGCATCCACATCGACGATACCTGCATTTTTCACAAAGTCGGCAACATGATCCTCCATGCGCATCCGTTCTATGACGGACCCGCCTATTACTGCAACTACGAGACCCAGGATCACATAGGCAACAGCTATTTTGACGCCGAAGATGCTCATGAGCAGCACCAGACTTCCGAGATCCACCATCGGTGATGATATCAGAAACGAAAAAGTCACGCCAAGCGGCAGACCTGCGCTCGTGAAACCCATAAAGATCGGGATAGACGAGCAGGAGCAGAACGGGGTCACCGTTCCGAGCAGCGCGCCTGTGGTATTGGCGCCAATGCCGTGGAATCTGCCCATTATTTTCTTGCTTCTTTCGGGCGGGAAATAGCTTTGGATATATGAAATGAGGAATATCAGGAAACACAGCAGAAATGTTATTTTGATCACATCATAAATAAAAAACTGTATGCTGCCGCCCCATCTTCCGTCTATATCCAAGCCGGCCGCAGTCAGTATATTGCCGATCAGTCCATTGAGCCATTTCATGCCCAGGATCTGATTCTGAATAAAATCCCAGATCATTTGCAGCCACACTCCTCACTATTACACATCTCAGCGTTATCACAGCATGACACCTCGGTAATAAAGTCTTTAAATTCCCTGAACCTTTCACAATCAATGGAATAATGACACCATTTGCCTTCTTTCCTGCATTTCACCAGTCCGCATTCGCAAAGTATCTTCATATGATGAGACATTGTGGGTTGTGTTATCTCAAAAGCATCCAGAATATTGCAGGCACATTTCTCGCCCTGCGTCAGCATTTGTACTATCTGCAGCCGGTTGCTGTCGCCCAGAGCTCTGCATATCGCAGTCACTTCTTCTATTTTCATTTGCTCTCTCCTTCATTTTGTCATATTGACGTTTATCTATGTGTTATTATGATACTCATATAGATGAATGTCAATGTATTTTTTTACGCAGAAAAAAAGGGACGCCGATGCGCCCCCTGTCTGATTACGCAGTTATGCGTGTGTCTAGTACATTTTTTTCTTGGTGATAAACAATACGCCCATGACCATTAATACGACAGTTAAGAGAATTATCCCCACATATGCGTAGTGCCAGGTCTGGAAAGGCAGTGCAACGTTCATGCCGAAGAAGCTGGTAATGATCGTCGGTATCGCCATCACAATGGTTATAATGGCCAGGAATTTCATTACGATGTTCAGGTTATTGGATATGACTGACGCGAAAGCATCCATGGTGCCGCTCAGGATATTTGTGTAGATGTCCGCCATATCGATCGCCTGCTTATTTTCGGTGATAACGTCTTCAAGCAGGTCCTCATCTTCCTCATACTTTTTCAGTATCCTGACTGTTGTCTCGCTTTCTTCATCGTGAACTGTCCTTAAATAAGTCCTCAGCAGTTTTTCCAGTACATTTTCATTCGAGCGCAGTGCAGTTGTAAAATACACCAGACTTTTTTCCAGATTCAGCATATTGATAAGCTCTTCGTTCTTGGACGATTTATGCAGATACTGCTCGATTTCCGTCGATTTCTTATCGATTTCCTTCAGCCGGCTGAGGAACAGTCTGGCATTGTTATAAAGCAGCTGCAGTACAAAGCGTGTACGTTTCTGCGTTACAGGAACGGCCCTCGTTTTCAGGAACTGATCGATGAGCATGCTTTCTTTTAATGCCACAGTGATGATCACCTGTTCCGTGATCACGATCCCCAGCGGGATGGTGTTATAAATGATAGGCGACTTATGGGCAGACGAATTCGGCATACTGATCAGGATCAGGACCTGATCGTCATATGCTTCAATTCTCGGTCTTTCTTCTTCGTCTAATGATGCTTTCAATAAGTCAACATCCAGATCATAACGGCTGCAGAGCATCTGCAGTTCCGCCTCGTCAGGGTCAGTAACATCGATCCAGAGATTTTTTTCTTCCAGAGAGTTCAGTCTTGTGAGACTGCCTCCAATAGTTTTATATATTTTGAGCATAGTCTGTCCCCTTTTCTGTCCGGGACAAACTTGTCTCCTTACCGATAAAAGCGGAAACGCTGCAGCCCCGGGCTGTGATACAAATTATTCATTTTTCGTATGTGACTTCGGCCACAACTGTCTTCCATTGCTTTCACCTCCAGCGTTGGATTATATACTTTGCCAATTCCGGTGTCAATAAAATTTTTATCATCAGATAATGTGTCAGGCTGTAATTCAGTCTGCGCAAAAACCTTTGATCGCTCAAACAGGCAAAAGCTCTGCGACCCGCTGTGATCAGCAGGATGCAGAGCTTCTGAGCATGTCAGGATACATATTATTTTACAATGGCTTATTCGTAAAAAATAATACTTCTTACAGTATAAGCTGACGCATTACATTTTCGTAAAAATAATCATCAACGTCGGAATAAGGATCACAACAGCAACAACGGCGATCAAAATTCCTTTATGCAGTTTATGGCTGCGTCTGCGCTTATCGGCCAGATGTTCATTCAGCACTGCCAGCTGGGCGGCCACTTCATTGACTTCTGTCTCGTCTTTTATCGCCATGCCGAGCAGGTCACTTACGGACACCTCAAATAGTTCGGCGATCCTTGTCAGCATCTCTGCATCCGGAACAGAAAGGCCCTTCTCCCATTTTGAAATAGTCTGTCTGACAACATTGAGACGCTGAGCCAGGATCTCCTGGGACATCCCTTTTTGCCGGCGAAGCGTTTTTAGATTATCACTAAACATAGTACTTGCCTCCTTTTCTGCCTTCATATTAGTTATGATACAGCGTTGCTGCAAGCAATGCGAATTAACAAATGCTCTTTTAACGTTCCTGCAGATGCCGCTTCTTAAGTTCTTCGACTGTTTCACCGCCAAATCCCAGATTTTCGGCATGATTTTCCCTGATAGACATAACAAAGAACTGCTTCGGCACTCCGGTCACCTCAGAAGCCGTTTCGGTAAATCTGTGTACAAGTTCTTCCTTCTGATCTTTCGTCAGACTTTCTCCTTCAAATGTTATTATTGGCATAGTTCTTCTCCTTTATTTATCAAGATATTCTTTCCCCAGTTTCCAGCAGCTGCCTATTGCCTCTCCGGTACGCAGATACCTGGCCATCGGCATTTCAAACAAAACAGGGTGATACTTCGTGTAATCTATCTTGCCGTTTGCTGACAGAATATCTTCCCTGACATATGTGTTCACCGGTGATACGATATAATTGTAATGTGTCGGTATCTCGATCACATCATCTATCGTACACTCCATGGCCAGCGGCGCTTCCTTTATCATCGGGGCGTTCTCCAGTTCGCCGCAGAAACAGTCAAAAACTTTCGATTTATCCGTTTCTTTCCCTGTAGTTATCCCTACATAATCCGCTCTCACCAGAATTCCCTCATCCACCATGTTTACAGACATAGTTCGATTTTCCAGAAGTCCCTTATTTGTGTAATGCGGCTTACCGATACTGATGACCATCTGCCTGACGCCCCACATACCTACATGCGCAACGTTCATCCAGTTGACTCTGCCGTCGATAACTGTACCGACTACCGTATCGGGTGTGGGGTAAAGCCCTATAGTATTGCCTATATTCTTCATCATTTCCTCCTTCTTGTTTAATTCAATTTTGAACTATCAGGTCTTTGCTGTGCCCGGACCTCATGCCCGGGCATATCTCAGTCGAAATTATCTATAGCTCTTGCCATAAAATCCACGAATTCCTGCTTCTCTTTTTCACTGAAACCACCGTAGATCTTATTCATGAGCTCTCTGGAAATCCGGTCAAAATCAGATTTGAAAGCCTTCGATCTTTCGGTCACGCTGACGTACGTAACTCTCTTGTCTTCAGTACATTGTGACTTGGTCAAATAACCGAGTTTGACAAGTCTGTTTATCATCTCTGTTATTGTGGTCTTCTGTTTAAGCAAACTGTCATAAATCACCTTGATCTGAACCGTGCCTCCATTGCGGTAAACTATGGAAAGCAGTGCGCCGTAGCTGGGCACCAGATCGTCATAGCCGCATTCCTTCAGCTGTTCTTTCAGATAATCATTTATTTTAGTCCGCAGTAATGAATTATATGTCGCTATGCCATGCGTGACAGCGTGCATGTTTCGTTCGTTGTTTTTTCCCGTCTTTACCATTGGTCCCCTTTTTAGTTCAAAATTGAAGTTTTCTCAAGTATACTTCAGCTTTGAACTATTGTCAATAATATCTCTGCTTAAAATGCATGATATCAGCGCCTATTTTGCGCGGTCATTTCTAATATTGTATGCTGCAGCTTTACCGGATCCACAGGCTTAGCAATGTGGCCATTCATTCCTGCATCCAGACACTTTTTTACATCATCTAAAAACGCATCTGCTGTCATAGCGATGATAGGCACAGTTTGTGCATCAGTTCTCTCCAGGCTCCTGATAGCTTTGGTCGCGCCGTACCCGTCAAGCACCGGCATACGCAGATCCATCAGTATTACATCATAATATCCTACGCCTGACTGAATAAATGTTTCCAGGCCCTTTTGTCCATTCTCCGCAATTGAAACGAAGGCATGGCTGCTTTCAAGCATAGCTCTGGCAATTTCCTGATTCAGCGGATGATCCTCACAGAGCAGGACATGCATCCCGGACAGGTCCCGGTCATCCGGAAATGTCTCTTCACGCGATATTGCATCTGCTGTGTCAGCGGAAATACAGTCAAATTCCAGGTTTACCTTAAACGACGTGCCGGCATTTATTGCACTTTCCACAGTAATGGTCCCATCCATCATATCTACTATCTTTTTGACGATCGAAAGACCAAGTCCCGTGCCGCGGTTCAAAGCTGTATCGCTCCGGTTCTCCTGGGCAAATGGATCAAACAGTCTTTTCTGAAATTCTTTGCTGATGCCTATTCCTGTATCCTTTACTTCAAATTCCCCGGCCAGCCGCCCTGTTGAAAGTATCCTCGTTCTGACTATACATGTAACAGTGCCGCCTTCGGGCGTATATTTCACCGCATTGGAAAGCAGGTTGAAATATATCTGGTTGATCCTCAGGATATCTGTAACAGGAACGACGCCTTCTGCCTGATCTTCTCTGAAGATAAAATTAATATCCTTGTCATCACAAAGAGGCTTGATAACGGCATAAAGATATTCCTTCAGTGCTTCCGGACGGTACGGTTCCATGTAGAATTCCAGTTGTCCGCTTTCTGCTTTCGACATGTCAAGCACTTCATTGACCAGACCCAGCAGAAATTTCGATGAAGTATTTATTTTGCGCAGACATTCTTCTGTTTTCTCAGGATTCTCCTGGGATTCGGCAATGTAGACCATGCCCATGATCCCATTTATCGGAGTCCGTATATCATGACTCATTCTGGAGAGGAAATCTGTCTTCGCCACATTTGCCGCCAGTGCCTGCTCACGCAGTTCTCTCTCTTTTTCCAATTCTTCCTGCTGCTTTATCACACTCTGCGTAACATCGGAAGTAATTATGATGATCTGCCTGTGTTCATTGTCCAGCCAGTAATGCTGGAATTTGCGGAATTTTATCTTTCCGGATCCGCCGTCAGGATTTGTACGCACCGTAAATTCAAGATGTCCTTCATCATTCAGCTTTGCGGGAAGTGTATCAACATTCGTTGCATCATTATATATTTCAGCATCTTCCGCCAGCAGCCAGGTCTCAAGACTGCGTTTTTTCAAAGTTTCCGCATCGCAAATATCTCCGGAAGCTTTGAAAAACTCTCTGTAGACAGCCGGCATATCATCCCCGAGATATACAGCTTCGATTTTTCTTGTTTCCATATCGAGCAGCGAAACCATCTGATGTTCCTGGCTGGTAATGATCTTCAGTATTCTTTCCAGTCGTTTCTGATGAGTAATGTTCACCGAATACATAGCGCCGGTAATATCACCTGTCTGCGGATTCTTTATCAGTTTCAAAGACGTTATGACAGATATCACCTTGCCTTTGGTATTCATTCTCTCGTAATCCAGCGAGATATTATCTCTGCCCGATTCAAACTCTTCTATAAGCTTTCCCCGGCAGAAAATGTTTTTAAATGTTGTCTTCTGCTCTCTTGAAGGGATCAGGGCCGCAATATTAGCAATCAGTCCGTCAAAAGTGTCTGAACTTATCGCTTTTACAACATCCGGCGATTTCCCCTGCCCTTCATGGCAGATATCCTGCGTTAAATTTACGGTGAAATGACACAGAGATTCATGATTTGCAGTCAGAAGTTCCTGCATGGATTCCTTGAAATGCATACGTTCGCGCTCCTGCGACGTCACATCTATGCTGACTCCGTAGGCAATATCAGGTTCCCCGTTTTCATCTTTTTTCACAGTATAAACAACATGCTCGCAAACCGGAGGCTTGTTCCGCGACGGTATCGGTTCCATCCAGAAATCTCCGGAGACATGTTCGTCGCCGGCTTCTATTTTACGGAACATATCAAGAAAACTATTACGGTCTTCTTCCATGATAAGATTTAAAATTGAATTCGGAACATCCTCTATTACATCGGACAAGTCGTACTTGTCCAGCGATTTCTGTCCGCTTATTATTCTGTGCTCCTTGACGCGATATTCCCAAACTGAAAGGTTCGCGCCCGAAACTGCAGTGGAATATCTTTTCTGTTCGTTTTCATATAGTTCCTGCAGATTTTTCAATTCAGTAATATCACTTATATACTGGACGATTGCCTCATGCCCGCACCAGTTGATATTTTTCCCGGTCTGATGTTCCCACTTTTTGTGAAAATCATTGTACCTGATACGATCAAACTGGCCATTCCCGTCATCGTATTTCAATATACAGTCTTTACATGGTTTATCATTGCCCTGAATATACCGATAGCATTTCCGCTCCAGCGGATCACCGTCCCGTACCTCCCGGTTGCCTTTCGCAGCCCGGTTTGCGTACAAGATATCATATGTGTTCCGGTCGCATACATAGACCATGCTCTGAGTGCCGTCTATGACCGTCTGATAAATATCATTATCGGCCGACAAACTGTTATATACCACCATGATCACTGGCCTGCCGCTTCTGGTTCCGCAAATACATCCTTCAGCATGTACCCATACGTGATCGGCACCGATCCGTTTGATCCGCCAGTAATATTCAAACGGTTCTCCCGTCGCTATACATGAATGCATAACATCAGTCAGCCCTGCCCTATCCTCAGGTACGACAAAATCCAGAGAATCCACTTCTTTCATCCTGCTGGATTCATTTTTATCCAATCCAATAAATTCGTACAGTTTTGGAGAAAGATATAATGCTTTTGCATGTTCTCCTTCTATAAGATAGAACGCTTTTTTACCCGGAGTGAAATCAATCAGATATTTTAATGTCTCATCATTGATTTCCTGTAAGCGCATATCATGACAGCCGGCCCTGGCATCATTAATAGCTGAACTCATACTACCCTCTCTAACAGCGAGATTTCTCCACCCTATCGAACCCCGTTCGCTTTCTATTATAGACCCCCCCCCCCGAGATTTTCAACGGTTATTTGGTATAGCATTCAAATACGCAGTGCGTTTTTTAACGTGGCATTATTTTCTGCAGTTCAGGATGTTTCGATTTTCAAAGTCGTGGTTATCTGTCACGATCGTAACAGGCGGGCCGATCTGAACGCCGTCGCCCACGATGATCCCGCCTATCGACATTGCCGTGAAACTGTGTTTGAAAAAAGTGCTTCCCTCGAATGTCATCTGCTGCGGAAAATCTATCTGTACAGGCGTCATGATAGTAACTTTCTCCGGGTATTCACCGCTAAAGAGATCAGCGAACATGTCCACGGGCTCTCCGCTTTTCAGCTTTTCAAATATTTCAATATCCTCAACTTAGTCTGCAGGTTTGAAACCGCCCAGCATCCTTTCCTGTTCTTCCAGTGTCATATTAAAAAAGCGTATGCCCCTGTCCAGTGAACGTATCTTTTTCATTTCCCCGTCCGAAAGTTCAAAATCAAAAATATCAAAATTTGCTTTCAAATGCTCAGGATTTGTAGTCTTCGGAAATACTATTGTTCCCTCCTGGATATGCCATCTTAAAATGATCTGCACATTGGATTTCCCATACTTTTTCGCCAGATCAGTGAACAGCAGCTCTTCTATCAGTCCGGCATCGCCATGACCGAGCGGATACCATGCTTCGATTTTCGTGCCGTACCCGGCGAGTCTTTTTTTCAGTGCGGCCTGCTGATAATACGGATGGCATTCCACCTGCAGAACTGATGGCTTGATCATAGCCGCTTCACAGATTTCCTCCAGTCTTTCTGATTCAAAATTGCTGATTCCTATCGATTTGATTTTGCCGCCAGAAACGGCTTTTTCCATATCTCTCCATGCCCCGATGTAATCTCCGAACTGCTGATGAAGAAGCAGAAGGTCGATATATTCCGTACCTGATCTTCCCAGCATTTTATCAATAGCTTCAGCTGTTTTACCCTCGCCATATTCGCTTGGCCAGAGTTTACTTGTTGTCCAGATTTCTTCTCTTGGTATTCCGCTCTCCCTCACAGCTTCCCCGACGCTTCTTTCATTCTGATACGCATGAGCTGTGTCAATATGGCGTACGCCGGTTTTCAGTGCACTGAGACATGCCTCCCTTGCCGCTGCTCCTTCCGGCACCATGTACACCCCGAGTCCGAACTGCGGTATTTTGTTACCGTCATTAAGCGTTACATATGTCTGCATGATATCGCTTCCTCTTTTCTATGCTAGTTACTTATTTCTTATACAAGAATTATATTCCGGACAAATATGAAAACAATGGTCTCTTTGGCCGGATCAGTGAGTTAAGAAACTGCATTATCAAAAATGTTGCTTAAAACTTATCAAACTATACCAGATCACGCCTGCTGCACAGAAAATATGCAGCGGTACAAATAACCGCCACGCACGCCAGAAGCATATACATAGTACGGTACCCGACGAACAAGAGTATTATTCCAATAAAATACGGCCCGAAGCCTGTACCGAGTTCGGATATTGCCAGGACTGTCGATATCGCCACGCTTATCCGTTCAGCAGTGACTTTTTGAATAGCAATGACCTGAGCCATAGCCGCAAAAGTTCCAAAACCAACTCCGAGCAGTACTGCCGAAGCGAACAGAACCGCCGCGTCCGCAGTCATGCTGAGGAACACCATTCCTGCCGCGAACATCAGCAGCGAAGGATACATTACTCTGACGAAGCCCTTTGTGTCTGCGATTTTGCCCAGCCACGGTCTCGATACAATTATAGCGGCCGAATAAACAATAAAAAAATAATCTCCTGCATCCATCAGGTCTATATCTTTCATATACGTGGAGAAAAAACTTATGACGCCGGAATAGCAGAAATATATTACCAGGCTTATCAAGGCGATCGGAAGCGCCTTGACTTCAAAATATGATTTTAGACCGCGGTTTTCGTGTTGTAATGTTTTGGTTTTTTCACTGTCGCCGGGAAGATGTATAGTCAGGGCGATCATCAAACTGCAGGCTATTGACACTATGCAGAATGTTGTCAGTACTGCAAACCCGAAACGGCGGTATATCATAAGCCCCGCGAACGGTCCTGCGGCCGAGGC
>JALCRY010000043.1 GCA_022652985.1 Eubacteriaceae bacterium
CAATACACTCCTTAAAATAGTCAAAGCCATAAGAAAAATAAAAAGTCCACAGTGTTAATATTGATTATATCAAAGTTTAATGGAAAGGAGCGTATTGATGTATTTGGACTTAAATACATCATACAAGAGAAAAATGAACTTTACTGATATTCTTATCAATGAAAAACAGCGGCTGGATCGTCTTATAGAGCGACTGGAGTCTGAAGTTTCAAAAGAGGGAAGCGGTTATATGATACGCATCAGAAGGAACGGCAGCGAGTACTATTACCGAAAGGAATATGTGGACGGTAAGCGTGTATCCCATTATCTGGGAGTGAAAGGCAGTGAACCGGTCCAACAGAATATGATAAATCGCTTCAATCGGGAGCGGCTGAAAATAATGAAATACGATCGTGACGTCCTGGCAGATGCTCTGCAGGATTATGTGAGTTTCGATATGCAGGAGATCCGCGCCGGACTTCCCGCAGCTTATAAAGATATGCCGCTTGATAAAATAACAGACGTAATATCGGAAGAATTGCAAAAGTGGACAAATGAGGACTATGAGCGCAACAAAAAGCCTTTTACAGTGACGCACATTGCCTGTGATGGAACACCGGTCAGATCAAAAGGCGAATGCATATGGTATAACTGCCTGAAATCACTGGGCGTGCCGTTCAGGTATGAAAATGAAACTGTGATGGAAACTTCACCGGGGTCAGCCGTTAACAGATATCCTGACTTTACCATAAAATGCGCCGACGGCGAAACAATACTGATCGAACATCTGGGAATGATGAAGGATAACGAATACAGGGAATTAATGCAGCAGCGCATTATTCTGTATTACAGGAACGGATATGTTCTTGGCGATAATTTGTATATTACCTGCGACAATCAGTACGGCGAAATCAATTCTATGCGCATATATAAAATAGCTCAAGATCTGATTTTGCCCAGGGCGTTGCCGTAGTGCGAAAGCTCATCAGTAATGCAGCGCTTCATCAGTAAGTAATGCGGTGGCTGGTAGATCAAGTGTCCCGGCCGTCATGCGGTGGCTGGTAGTACTCCGGCGCCACGGCCGTCATGCGGTGGCTGGTAGTACTCCGGCGCCCCGGCCGTCATGCGGTGGCTGATAGTACTCCGGCGCCCCGGCCGTCATGCGGTGGCTGGTAGATCAAGTGTCCCGGCCGTCATGCGGTGGCTGGTAGTAATCAAGCGTCCCGGCCGTAATCCAGCGGCTCAGTAGAAATGCAGCGTCCGGCCGTAATGCGGCGGCTCATCAGCAATGCTGCGTCGAAGCGTAATGTACTGGCGCAAAAGTTTTATTACAGTTCTGACACTTCTGTTGACAGTGTACTATTACGCGTAGTACACTTAGGCCATAAGATGATCATCAGAATATGCCGCATGCCCGGGCAAAGAGGCGGCGGCCGTCAGGTGATCAGCGATAGTTATCAGAGAGGAGACAGGCATGTTTGAATTGGATCTGAAAAGCCGTACACCTATAAGCGGACAGATTGTTGACAATATCAAAGAGCTTATCGTTTCCGGGGTACTTCACGCGGAGGAAAAACTTCCGTCGGTCAGAGAGCTTGCGGCACAGCTTACGGTGAATCCGAACACTGTGCAGAAAGCGTACAGCACGCTCGAACAGCAGGGATACATCTATATTTCACAGGGACGCGGCACATTCGTCGCGGATAAAGAGAACATTACTGCGACACCTGCAGAAATTACAGATGCTGAGGCAAGACTGCGTGAAAGCATCAGCAAGCTTTATTACATAGGCATGAGCAGGGGCGACGCTGAGATACTCCTGAGGAAGCTGATGGATGAGAGGAGTGACTGGAAATGATAGAAGTCAGGAATGTGGTCAAGAAGTTTGACGGCGTAAAAGCGCTTGACGGGCTGAACATTACAGTTGAAAACGGCTCGATCTACGGGCTGGTCGGTACGAACGGCGCGGGCAAGACAACGATAATCAAAAATATCATGGGGATACTGAAACCGGACAGCGGGACGATCCGCATCGGCGGCGAACCTGTTTTTGAGATGGAAGAAGTGAAGGGAAAGATCGGGTTTGTGTCGGATGATCTGTATTTCTTCCCGGGATATACGCTGAAAGAAATGGGCAGTTATTACAGCGGTGTGTATCCGCGCTGGAATAATGAGCGGTTTACCGACATGACGAAAAACTTTGCGCTCGACATGAAGAAGAAGCTGTCATCATTTTCGAAGGGCATGCAGAAACAGGCGGCATTCATTTTGGCGATGTCGACGATGCCGGAATACCTGGTGCTCGATGAGCCGATAGACGGACTGGATCCGATCGTGAGGCTGAAAGTGTGGAAGTATATCATAAACGATGTTGCGGAGAGGCGGATGACAGTGCTCGTGTCGTCGCACAACCTGAGAGAGATGGAAGGTTACTGCGATCACATCGGTATAATTTCCAAAGGGCGCATGGTCATAGAACGCGATCTTGAAGACCTGAAATCGGACGTGCATAAAGTTCAGGTCGCATTCAGAGAGCCGCAGGAACACGCCTATGAAGATCTTAATGTACTGCATTACGAGAAGAGAGGCTCGGTGGATCTGATAATCGTGCGCGATAAAAAAGAAAAAGTTGAGGAAGTCATCGGCAGATATAGACCGGCGGTATTTGATATGCTGCCGCTGTCGCTTGAAGAGATATTTATTTACGAACTGGGAGGTGTGAGCGATGAAATCGATGGCATCATCTAACAAAAGGGGCAGCATATCAGGAACTGTCATTAAAGAAGATCTGAAGCGCTTCTGGCCGGTGCCGGTCATTTCACTTATAGTAATGCTTGCTTCGGGGTCGCTGCTGCTCATGATACTGCATTACAGTCACAGCGAGGTCGAGTACTTTATTCGGAAGTGTGCGGACTGTGAAAACATAGGCTTTATCGCAGCACTGATAATACTCGGATGCGGGCTTGGATTGACGTTGTTCAGATATATCGAATACGACCGCTCGGCACTGATGGTGCATGCACTGCCGTTTTCGAGAAAAACGCTGTTCATCAGCAATTATCTGACAGGGCTCATTATGATGGCGGTGCCGCTGTTCATCTGCGGGCTGACGCTTCTGCCGTGGGGTCTTTCGTTTGCAGCAATGCTGAAGTGGTTCTGCATCTCGATGCTTTCCTGCGTCACGATGTTTTCTATCACTGTGCTGGCGGCTATGCTGAGCGGAAATACGCCGATGCATATTTTCAATACTGGATTGCTGAATATGCTGGGACTTCTGGTGCTGGCAACATTGGAGCTGCACTGTGCCAGATTTCTGTACGGATTCAACGGCGATACAATGGAAAGACTCATAAATAATTCGATGCCGATAATGGCATTATTCGGCTCGGCTGAGGCGAAGGTCGTCGTATTTTATTTAATACTCACGGCTGTTGTGACTGCGGCGGCATATCTGGCATATAAGCTGAGGCCTGTCGAACGCACCGGAGATTCGCTGGTGTTCGGGTGGACAAGGCGGTTCCTGCTGGTGATCGTGACGTTCGGAGGCATGAGTCTGTTTGGATTTTTCCTCAATAGTGTGATGGGCAGCAGCAAAGACATAGGAATGACGGGGACGGTGGCTCTCGGCATGGTGATCGGCTTTACGGTCACATTTGCGGTCATGAGCATAATTATCTACAGGACCGCGAAGATATTCAACCGCAAAAATATGATCACTTGTGCTGTAACTGCAGTGTTGTGTGTCGCCTTTGTCTGTGCGATGGCGTTCGACATTACAGGTTTTGCATCGAAAGTGCCTGAACTGCAGGATATCAAAACAGCATCGGCCAGCATATATGAGCCGCAGGGAACGACGGATCAGAGATTCGAACCGGCTCTGTTCAGGGGCGTAGGTGTAGGTACAGAAGTAAGTTACGACGGGATAGCGAGCAGCGATGTGTCATCAACAGTATTTACTGAGCCGGCTAATATTGAAAGCGTTTATCATATACAGAAGATAATTGCGATGCGCAAAGACATTGATATGAATACCGATTTCACGGCTACTCCTTTTTACTATGATTTTGCCGATTCGTTTACGATGACTTCGGGGAAAAAGATGGTCAGGAAATATACGATTTCCAAGGCAACGTATAAAGATATCGAACCTTATCTGAAGTCGCTTTATGAATCGAAGGAATTTAAAAATGATTATAAGCTGACAAACCTGAAGGGCACGATCACATCGATCGATTATTCTTATTCCGGTTCGGGAATGCATGCTGTTCCGACAAATGAATACGCGGGACTGATCAGGGCGCTGGATAAGGATTTTGCCGCCAGGACGTTCGAGCAGGAAAAAAAGGATACAGGCAATGAGTTCGAGATCCAGATCGGCAAAGATGACGGACTGTGCGTAGTGTCGGTGAAGAAGACTGACAAGTATACAAAAGCATGGCTGAACAGTCATCGCAGTTTATTTTAAAGCATCTGCGGTGCGCAGGTACCGAAGACCGGATAAGCAGAAATGAGACATGACAGATACAGACAACAAAACAGGCAAGCGGCGTCCCGGCGCGGATCGCCGCGCCGGAGGAGAAGACGAACAGCGGGGATCATGCTGTTCGTCCTTGTTGCGTCAGTATTGATTTTCGGCGGGATGAAAGTCCTGACGCTGATAAAAGTACACAACCTGGCATCGCTGGAAGTACCTTCGTATGTAACGCAGGAATACCTGACAGAAGACGGACATCACCGGACAGGAAAATCTCTTACCGGCATCAAAAATATCGTCATACATTATACTGCCAATCCGGGCAGCACAGCGCAGGAGAACCGGGATTATTTCAATCAGAGCACGACTTATGTGAGTTCGCATTTCATTGTCGGACTGCAGGGTGAGATCATACAGTGCATCCCGCTCAATGAGCAGTCTTCGGCATCGAACAGGGCGAATCCGTATTCGATATCGATCGAAGTGTGCATTCCGGACTCAACAGGGGAGTTCAATATTCCCGCATATAATTCGGCAGTAAAGCTGACAGCCTGGCTGTGCAGGAACCTCGGTCTGAGCGCCGACGATGTAATAAGGCATTACGACTGCGACGGGGCAAATCACAAGGACTGCCCGAAGTATTACGTCGAACATCCGCAGGCGTGGGCGCAGTTCAAAGAATACGTGCGTGAGAGGATATAATAACACGTGCTGCAGGTGAAGATACATGGCCGCTGACAAGCAAAAACACTTGACAGCGGCTTTTCACTGTGATAGATTATTACATGGTGACAAGTCCTGGGGCTTGACACTCAGAGGTAAGATAATGATCGATGATATTACGAAGATAAGTCTGCTTTACGATTTTTACGGGGCGATGCTCACGAAGAGACAGAGCGAAGTCATAGGGCTTTATTACGAAGAGAACTGTTCGCTTTCGGAAATCGCCGAGGAACTGGGGATCAGCAGGCAGGGAGTGTATGATGCGCTGAAGAATGCGCAGAAGTCGCTCTGCGAATATGAAGAAAAACTGGGACTGGTCGAAAAATTTACAGAGACCGGCAAAGCTGTTTCGAAGATAGATAAAACTATCGACGGGATCATCGATGACTATAAAGAAAACAAAGAGCTTACGAAAAGGCTCACTGATATAAAGAAAATTATCGACAAACTGGATGAATAGAGGTGCCTATGGCATTTGAAGGATTATCGGAAAAACTGCAGGGAGTCTTCAGGAACCTGAAGGGCAAGGGCTCTCTTACAGAGGCGGATATAGACAGCGCGATGCGTGAAGTCAAGCTGGCATTGCTCGAAGCGGATGTCAACTTCAAGGTCGTCAAGGAGTTCGTGGCCGACGTCAAGGAGAAATCCATGGGCGCGGAGGTCATGGAAAGCCTGACGCCTGGTCAGCAGGTCGTGAAGATCGTCAACGCGGAGCTCACCGACCTGATGGGCGGAACGGACAGCAAGCTGACATATTCCCCGAGCGGGTTCACGACCCTGCTCATGGTAGGACTGCAGGGAACAGGTAAAACGACGACCTGCGGGAAACTCGCATACTGGCTGAAGTCACAGGGTAAAAAACCTATGCTGTGCGCATGCGATATATACAGACCGGCGGCTATCGATCAGCTCGAAGTGGTCGGAAAATCAGTGGATGTTCCGGTGTTCACGGACAGAAACTGCAAGCAGGTAGAGGATATTGCCAGAAGGGCGAAGCATGAGGCCGAAGTAAAAGGCTACAACGTTCTTATCATCGATACGGCAGGACGTCTGCAGATCGATGAAGAACTCATGGAAGAGCTGGCAAGGCTGAAAAAAGAAATAAAACCGCACGAGATACTTCTCGTAGTCGATGCTCTCACAGGACAGGATGCCGTCAACGCGGCGCAGGGGTTCAACGATAAGCTCGGCATTGACGGTATCATAATGACGAAGCTCGACGGCGACGCCAGAGGCGGAGCCGCGCTGAGCGCGAAAAAAGTAACCGGCAAACCGATCAAGTTCGTCGGTATGGGCGAGAAGGCGGATGCCCTCGAACCTTTCCATCCTGACAGAATGGCATCGCGTATCCTCGACATGGGCGACATGATGACGCTCATCGAAGAGGCCGAAGCCAAGATGGACCAGGAAAAGGCGGCGCAGCTGGAAAAAAAGATGCGCAGGAACGAGTTCACGCTGGAAGATTTTCTCGACCAGCTTGATCAGATAAGGAATATGGGAGGCATCGGCAAGGTGCTCTCAATGCTTCCGGGACAGCAGAGCGCTATGAAAGGCCTCGACCTTGACAAGAGCGAGCTGGAGTTCAGACAGATGGAAGCGATCATATTCTCAATGACACCGGAGGAAAGACAGAAACCAAAGCTGCTCAACGCCAGCCGCAGAAAAAGGATCGCGGCGGGATGCGGACAGCCGGTAAGTAAAATCAACAGCCTCATAAAGCGATATGAGGATGCTAAAAAAATGATGAAGCAGATGAATAAATCAGGCGGGAGAATGCCGGGATTTTTCAGGTAAAACAGGAGGAAAACACAATGGTAAGAATCAGATTAAAGAGAATCGGAAAGAAAAAACAGCCGGTATACAGAGTAGTAGTTGCTGATCAGAGAGCTGCAAGAAACGGAAAGTTCATCGAAGAGCTCGGATCATTCAATCCTATGACTGAACCTAATGAAATCACTATCGACGAAGAGAAAGCAAAGAAATGGCTCGCAGAGGGAGCACAGCCTACAGAGAGAGTAAGATCGATTTTTAAGCAAGCGGGTATTTTATAAAGAAAGCGGTGAAGGCTAATGGTAGAATTAGTTGAGACTATTGCAAAGTCACTCGTCGACGATCCGGCGGCCGTAGAAGTCACGGAAGAGACAGACGACAAACAGACTACTGTTATCCGGCTCCGTGTTGCTAATGATGACATGGGCAAAGTTATCGGCAAGCAGGGAAGGATAGCGAAAGCTATCAGGATCGTGGTTAAAGCCGCGGCCACTAAAGCCAATAAAAAGGTAGTAGTAGAAATAGTACAATAACGACTAGGGCACATATATCCGTATATGTGCCTGTTATATATAGGAATGCTATGGAAAAAATAAAAATCGGTAAAGTCGCTTCGGCGGTGGGCATGAAGGGCGAGATCAAGATACTGAGTTATTCGGATGATGAAGAACGCTTTGAAAAGCTGGACCGGATATATATCGGCGATAAGCAGTATGAAATCGAATCGGTCAGATACAAAGGCAATATGCCGATAATAAAGGCTGCCGGTATAGATGACCGGAACGCATCGGAGGCAGCCGCGGGCAGAAGCGTTTTCATGGATGAAAGCGACCTCGAGGAACTCGGGGAAGACGAGCATTACGTGCGTGATATCATAGGCGCACAGGTGGTCACCGAGGAAGGATGTGTCCTCGGGACGCTGAAAGACATCACCAATCATGCCGGACAGGATCTTTATGAAGTGGAGAAGCCGGACGGCGGGATACTGCTGATTCCGGGCGTGCCGGCGTTCATACTGGATATAGACGAGGAGAACATGAAGATCACAGTGAGACTGATCGAAGGCCTGGCCGATCTTTAGGGGGAATATATGAATATTGACATACTGACACTGTTCCCGGAGATGTTCGAATCGACACTCGGCGCGAGCATGATAGGAAGAGCCCAGGAAAACGGGATACTCGATATCACGCTGACTAACATCAGAGACTATACGCTCGACAAACACAACAAAACGGATGAGTATCCGTTCGGAGGCGGACCGGGTATGGTGATGATGCCGGAACCGGTGTTTCGTTCACTGAGAGCTGTCGGAGCCGAAAACAAGAAAATAATATACATGTCGCCGAAGGGACGCATACTCGATCAGGCGAAGATCGAAGAACTTTCGCGCGTCGAGGACATGGTCATACTCTGCGGCCATTACGAAGGTATAGATCAGCGCATACTGGACGGATGGGATATCGAAGAGATATCGATCGGAGACTATATACTCACCGGGGGAGAACCTGCGGCAATAGTCCTTGTCGATACTGTTGCGCGTATGCTTCCGGGCGTGCTCGGCGACAGCGACGGAGTAATGGAGGAATCCATATATTCGGGGCTGCTCGAATATCCGCAGTATACGAAACCGCGCGAGTACGAAGGAATGGCTGTGCCAGAAGTGCTTCTGAACGGGAATCACGAGCTGATAAGGCTCTGGAATTTCGAACAGGCGCTGATCATAACGAAAGAGCGCCGACCTGATCTCTATGAAGCGTTCCTGGCGAAGGCCGGCGGGCTCTCCAAAGCTGAGAAAAAGATAGTGGAAAAGGTACAGTCTTTGGTGTAAAATATTTTTTAGGGGGCGTATATGCCGAAACTGAGAAAAAAGACTATATATACATTTATACTGGTGGTCGTGGCTCTATATGTAGTAATAGCAGTCATTCCCGCCGTCACAGGGAAACTGACGCGTACGACCGCCGTCACATACGGCGATCTGAAAGTGTCCGATGATGTGACCTGTTATATAGTCCGGGATGAAACCGTATATCTGGCAAAATCCGCCGGGACGATGTCGTTCAAAGTCAAAGAGGGCGAACTCGTCAAAAGAGGCGCGGAAGTCATGAACTTCAAGCCGAAAAGCGAAGACAAGAGTACGGCGTCGAAGACAGCTTCAGTATCGGAGTATAATGCTATATTGAAAAAGCTGGGTAGAAAGGGAGTCGTGACGGGTGATGTCAGCAAGCGCAAGGGCATGATCTCGTTTCATATCGACGGCTATGAAGCTTCTTTTACACCTGATACCATGGCAAAACTAACATATGACGACGTCAAATCAGTTGACGCCGACCCTGAAAGTCTGAAGAGAGCGGAAACGGAAAAAGGCGACCCTATCTTCAAGATTTATGATAACGCGAACTGGTATATCAACGCCTGGGTAGACGAAGCGGATATCAGCAAGTATGAAAAAGGCAATTATGTTACCGTTGAGATTGGCGATGCCGATATCAGGGGGAGCATTGAAAATATAGTGAGCGACGGCAGCAAATGGCATGTGATAATACGTACCAACAGATACTGGAAAGATCTGGCGGTCAAGAGATCGGCGGAAGGCAAGATCGTCACGACCGACAGAAGCGGTCTGCTCATAGACAACGGAAGCATCACGACAAAGGGCAAGAAAGTCGGAGTGTATGTCAAAGACAAGACGGGGCAGTTCAACTTCACGCAGGTGAATGTTTTGGCCAGCAACAGCAAGAAGTCTCTGGTAAGCTCCGGCACGTTCACGGATGCGAAAGGCAACACAGTAACTACTGTGAAGGTGTATGACGAGATACTCCGAAATCCATGATGCATAATAATTTAAAAGCAGGTGATATAAAGTGGAAGACATCAAAGCAAATCTCGAAAAAGTAAGGGCTCAGCTGAAGCCGGGAGTTCAGCTTATCGCGGTCACAAAGACACATTCTCCGATGGAGATCAATGTTGCCATAGACAACGGGGTCACTGATATCGGTGAAAACAAAGTCCAGGAGATCCTGGACAAATACGACAGCGTGAAGCCTGTCAGATGGCATATGATAGGCCATCTGCAGACGAATAAAGTCAAGTATATCATTGACAAGGTATGCCTGATACATTCAGTCGATTCGCTGAAGCTGGCGAAGGAAATCGACAAGCGCGCCGAACAGCACAACATTACCATGGATATACTCATTCAGGTAAATTCGGCCGAGGATGAAAATAAATTCGGCATTTCGACGGACGAAACGGGGAGAATGATCCGCGACATTCTGGATCAGTGCCCGAATATAAGGATCAGGGGGCTTATGTGCATAGCACCGTTTGCCGAGGATCCGGAAGACGTCAGGCCGTTCTTCGCGGAAGTGAAAAAACAGTACGATGAGTTCAGCAGAATACGGAATGACAGGCTGGACTTCAAATACCTTTCAATGGGCATGTCGCATGATTTCATGGCGGCTCAGGAAGAAGGATCAAACATGGTCAGAGTCGGCACAGCGATATTCGGCTCTCGCGTTTACTAAGCACCATAAGGAGGTTACTATGGGAGTAATGGACAAATTCAAAGATCTGGTCGGCATCGAAGAGATAGATGATGATGTCACGGAAGACGATATCGAAGAAGCCGGTCAGGCTCTGGAAAGAAGGCAGGTTGAACCAAGATCCCGTTATCCGAGGACCCAGAGAGACAAGGTCGTGCCTATGGCCGGTTCGCGGGCGACAAATCCTTTCAAGCTGGTTGTTATCGATCCCGAAGGTTTTGAAGAATGCCCGAAGCTGGTAGACTCGCTCAAGGCGAGAAAACCTATTATAATCAATCTGGAAAAAACAGATTCGGATACAGCGAAGAAGATATTCGATTTCCTGTCGGGAGCTACATATGCGCTCAACGGAAATGTGCAGAAAGTGGCAAACAACATCTTTGTATTCGCACCTGACAATGTTGATATATCATCCAGTACGGACAGCAACAGGGGCTTTGAATTTTCAGCGGCTCCGAGCAGCTCAGACGATTCCTGGAGGTAAGATATGATTACACCGCTCGACATACAGAATAAAGAATTTACCAAAGGCGTCAGAGGATATAAAGAAGAAGAAGTCGATATGTTCCTGGACCTGATAACGCTGGACCTCGAAAAGATCGTCAAGGAAAATGTGCGTCTGAAGGCTCAGGTGGCTGCGCTGGAAACTGAACTCGAAAAATATAAGAGTTCTGAGGGCGAGATCGTAGCAGTACTGGAAAAGGCGCAGTCGCTGATGAACGATATTTCGGCCAGTTCCGAAAAGCGGGCCGAAGTCATTATCAAGAACGCTCAGCTCGACGCTGATCTGACAGTCAGGGCCGCGCGAGATCAGGCGACGAAGCTCAAGGAAGAAAACGACAACCTGAAAGTCAGATATACGGCATTCAAGGAAAAATACAAGAAGATGCTTGAGGATGAACTCGACAATGTCGAGAAGATCGACAGCAATTTCTATGCGGAGCTGAACGACCACCGGGCCGAGGAACTCCTCAGAGAGACGGCCCCGAAAGTGCAGGATTCTCCGGACAAGGAAGAGATCCCGGACGAGATCGCGGTTATGTCGATGGATGATCTGAAGGATATAGGATCGACTCCGGAAGCCGATGCTGAAGAATATGCGGATGACAGAAAGACCGTAGTAGTCGATCTGTCGGGAAGAGACGGAGAGTAGACCGGATTTGATCTATTACCTTATAATAATAACAGCCGCTGCAATAGACAGAGTGCTGAAATATTTTGTTAACACTAATATGTCGCCGGGCGAAACGAAACCGCTGCTCGGCGATTTTGTCGACCTTACCTATGTGAGGAACAACGGAGCTGCGTTCAGTATCCTGCAGGATCACAGGATACTCCTGATCGCGCTGCCGGCGCTGCTCATAGCGGTAGGTCTTGTATATGTAACGAGGCACAGAAAAGACAGAAGCAATTTCATGCTGACATCGCTTTCGCTGGTGATAGCCGGCGGCCTGGGCAACCTCATCGACAGAGTCATGACGGGATATGTGATAGATTTCATCGATTTCAGGTTCTGGCCGGTATTCAATTTCGCCGATATATGCGTTACGGTCGGATGCGTGCTTCTGTGTATATATGTGGTTTTCCTGGATAAGAATTAACATGCCGGACAAAGAAGAAATATACGATATCACAATAGATGAAAATATGGCGGGCACGCGGATAGACCTCGTACTCTCTCTTTCGCTTGCGGACACATCACGGAGTTATCTGCAGAAGCTCATCACACGCGGACTGGTGAAAATCAACGGGGACGTCTGCAGCTCCAAGAAGCTGAAAGTTGAAACAGGCGATGTTGTGAGAGTCACTGTGCCCGAACCGGAAGAGCTGAAGATCGAGGCGGAAAACATACCCCTGGATATCGTTTACGAAGACAGCGATGTGCTGGTGGTGAACAAGCCCAAAGGAATGGTCGTGCATCCGGCGGCAGGCAACTATACCGGGACGCTGGTGAATGCAGTAATGTATCACTGCGGAGACAGTCTTTCGTCGATCAACGGCGTCATACGCCCCGGCATCGTGCATCGCATAGACAAGGACACGAGCGGACTTCTGATGATCGCCAAAAATGACAATGCTCACAGATCGCTGGCCGCCCAGCTGGCGGCGCATTCTTCGACGCGCGGCTATAAAGCGATAGTGTACAATGCGTTCAGCGAGGACGAGGGGACTGTCGACAAGCCGATCGGCAGGAGCCGCAGGAACAGACTAAAGCAGGCTGTCGGAGGCCTGAATGAGAAAGAGGCGGTCACACATTACAAAGTGCTGGAAAGACTGGGGAAATATACTTTCCTCGAACTGCGTCTCGAGACGGGAAGGACCCATCAGATCAGAGTCCATATGACATATATAAATCATCCGCTCCTCGGGGACGGCGTTTACGGACCGGTCAGGAATCCGTTCGGCGTTGAGGGACAGCTGCTGCATGCATATCTCCTCGGGTTCATCCATCCGACAACGGGAGAGTACATGGAATTCAGGGCGGAGCTGCCGGCCGAATTCGCCAAGGTGCTGAACAGACTGAGGACGACAGGGTAATAACGGGAAAACCGGAACACGGAGGAAAAGATGCCAAGAAAAAGTATAGGCGCAGGAACGCTTGAATCACCGCTGCCGGCGGTAATGGTCACCTGCGGTGATATAGAAGGAAAGAAAAACATCATTACGGTCGCCTGGACGGGAATAATCAATTCGGAGCCGCCGATGTGTTATGTTTCCGTGAGGCGGGAGCGCTTCAGCCATGACATGATAAAGGAATCAGGAGAGTTCGTGATCAACCTCGTCTCCAAAGAACTCACGCGCGTGATGGACTGGTGCGGTGTGAGATCGGGACGCGATTTCGACAAATTCGCGGAGACCGGGCTGACGCCGGTGCCGTCGGAGAAAGTGAAATGCCCTTCGATCGAAGAGAGCCCGATAAGTCTGGAATGCCGCGTGACAGATATTAAGGAAATGCCTACGCATGATATGTTCATGGCAGAAATAGTCAATGTGACCGTGGATGAAAAACTCGTGTCGGGCAGCGGCAAAGTCGATTTTGAAAAAGCGCAGCTCATCGCGTCAGTGCACGGAGGGTATTACGGGCTCGAACCGGATCCTCTCGGCAGATTCGGTTTCTCGGTAATGAAGCCGAAGACGAAGAAGCGCATCGAAAAACAGAAAAGCGCCGAAAGGCGGAACAGGACGAGACGCAGGAAATAACGGAATAAAGAGAATCAAAACAGCAGGACCTGTATATCAGATCCTGCTTTATTATTCAGTGCCGGATATGAAACCCTCCCCTTGTCGTTACCACAAGTCCGGACCGTCGTCTCATAAGTTTCCTACAACATAATTGATACATTCTTCGCATATATATCCATTCATGAAATGAACAATATTAGTTGTTCTTCCGCAGAGAGTGCATTTTCTGCCTCCGCCAGTATCAGCATGATTCATTACATTACCTCCATCAGAAACCGACAAAGGAGATCATTAGTTTTCTTACCCGGTAATTCAAGTATAGCTGACCGGGGAGAATTCACAATAGTAAGTGGCAGCAGCGGCGAATGAAGTGTGAAAAGCGTCTGATAAAGTGGCTACTTATCCTGTATCAGAGGATCGGGACGCTTCGGCGTCACATATACCGTGCGGTTGTCGGTGAAAATGACCATGCCGGGTTTGGCGCCGTTGGGCTTCTTCACATATCTTACTTCAGTATAGTCCACAGGAACATTCTCGGAAGAACGGCCCTTGCTGTGATATGCGGCAATGGCTGCTGTTTCGAATATCGCTGTATCGCTCGGCGCCTTTCCGCGCGTGAACAGAATAACATGAGATCCCGGGATGTCCTTCGTGTGGAACCAGATGTCATTGCGTCCGGCCGTCCTGAATGTCAGATAATCGTTCTCCCTGTTGTTCCTGCCGGCGAGGACATCGCATCCGTCGGAGGTCATATAATGGAAAGGCTGCGGCTTCTCTTTCTTCTTCGGCCCGCGCTGCTTGTGCCTGCGGACATACCCCGACTCCTCGAGTTCTTCGCGTATGCGGTCGATCTCCTCAGTCGTCTGCGCAGTCTCAATAAATGATTCCACAGATTCGAGATAGACGATATTGCCGTCGGTCTCATCGAGCTGGACTTTTTTTTCTTTGACCGCCGTCTTGGCCTTGGCGTATTTCTTGAAATATATCTGCGCGTTCTTCGCGGGTGCGAACCTTTCGTCCAGTGGAATAGTGATTTCGCTGCCGTCGTAATAATTCGTGACCACAGCTTTTTTATCACCGGTTTTCACAAGGTGCAGATTCGCAGTCAGAAGTTCGCCGTACAGTCTGTACTTATCAGAATTCTCCGCTCGGAGAAGATCCTCCGAAAGCCGCTGCTTCTTGAGCCGCTGTTTTTTGAGGGCCTTGCCGACAGCCGCGGTCATGGCCGACGCCTTCTGCTTTACACGGCTGGATGTGCTGCGGTTCCGGTAATAATATTCCGCCGCACCGCTCACGGTAACGAAAGGTATTTTAGTGTATTCCTCCTCATATTCGGGGATCGTGACAACGTGGAAATCTTTCGGGACGCCGTCATGGTCAGTGTACACCGCGCAGTCGAGGTGACCGGACATTACTGCATCGTCGGCAGCCCGGAGACGTGCGAAAACTTCGCCTGCCTCGGAACCGTCCGCGCCTGCGAGAGTCCTGGCGATCAGCGGCGAGATGCCCATGATGTCCGACAGCAGAGTGTCCGCCAGAGGCCGGCCGCCGGTTTCTGAGGCCAGGCAGCAGGCTTCTATGTCTTTCAGGGTGACGTCTGTATATGGAATTTTCTTCTGTTCAGGCGGGTATTCGTAAGTCTGTCCGGGCAGGATCTGGCGTACGCGGTCCATGTCGAAGGATATCCTTTTGATGCTGTCGATTATCTTCGCATCTTTCATATCTACGAGGACGATGTTGCTGTATTTGCCCATGATCTCGACGATGAGTTTTCTGCTGACGCTGTATCCCAGCTCGTCACGGGTGTCGAATTCCACTTCGATGATGCGTTCGAGATCCTTCTGTATGACGGATACTATGCGGCTGCCCTGAAGATGTTTCCTCAGCAGCATGCAGAATCCCGGCGGATTCACCGGGTTGTCGTAGTCGTCTGCAGTAATGAATATTCCCGCGTGGGAGTTGTTCGACGATGCGTAGACGCGCACCTTCCCGTTCCCCGTGCGTACGGCAAATATCAGTTCGTCTTTTTCGGGCTGATATATTTTTTCTACGCGTCCTCCTGCGAGGACAGTGTTAAGTTCGCGGGCGAGCGCCCTGACAGCGATTCCGTCGAATGCCATGGAAATCATTTCCTTTCTGTGTGATGTTTGTGATATAATCAATATATTATCATAAATTATTAATATAAAGGAGAAAATTGTATGATAAAAAGTATGACAGGTTTCGGCAGGGGCGAGTACTCTGACGGAAAGCGCAACTTCACGGTAGAAGTGAAGTCAGTTAACCATCGCTACAGCGATATTTATGTGAAGATGCCGAGACGGTATTCATTCGCGGAGGACATGGTCAAGAATGTGGCCAAGGAGTCCATAAGCAGAGGCAAGACAGAGATCAGCATAATGGTCGAGAATATTACCGAAGACGATATGGAAATAAGGCTCAATGAACCGGCCGCGGAACAGTATATCGACAATCTGAAAAAGCTGAAGGAAAAATACGGACTGTACGGTGAAGTGTCGCTGGAACTGATCGCCGGGATGCCTGATGTCATCAAGTCGATCCCGAGCATTGAGGATGAAGAGGAGATCTCGGAGGCCATAGAAAAAGCGCTCCGTGCGGCGCTCGATATGCATGATAAAATGAGGACGGTAGAAGGACAGAAACTCGCGGAAGATCTTGATATGAGAGCAGATCTCGTCAGCGGCTACGTTGACAAGATCAGGGAGAGAGCTCCGCAGCTCGGCAGGGAATATGCGGAAAATCTGAAGGCGAGGATAGCGGATCTTGTCGAAGGAACGATCGATGTGCCGGAAGACAGGATACTGCTCGAGGCGGCGATATTCGCGGACAAGGCGAGCATTACTGAGGAGCTTGTAAGACTCGGGAGCCATATTTCGCAGCTGCACAGCATACTCGCTGCGGGAGGAACGACAGGCAAGAAGCTCGATTTCCTTGTGCAGGAGATGAACAGAGAGGCAAATACTATAGGAGCAAAGGCAAATGATCTGGACATTACGAAATATATGCTGGAGATCAAGGCGGAGGTGGAGAAGATCCGCGAACAGGTCCAGAATATTGAGTGATTTGTCAGAGAACATTGACAAGAACGCTTTTAAGTGTTTAACTTAAATATATAAATAATAAGTATTGACAGGGGAGCTTGTATAGCAGGCTGAGAGGAAGTAATCAAACTTCGATCCTAATAACCTGATTCGGGTAATGCCGGCGTAGGGAGTGAAGTATTTGCACATATGCATTTTTGCGGAGACTGCCGTCAGGTTCTCTCCGCTTTTATATTGCTCCGGAAAGAAAGGTGCATGATGCAGTATTCAACTCAAATGGAAGCAGCAAAAAAAGGAATAGTGACGGATCAGATGAAGATCGTGGCTGAGAAAGAAGGGATCAGCACGGCGGATCTTATGGAGTCGGTCGCGGAAGGCAGAACAGTCATTCCGTGCAACAGACTGCATACCGCTATTTCGCCCAACGGTATCGGCAGCAGTCTCAGAACGAAAATCAACGTGAATCTGGGAACATCGCGCGATTCGGCGGATCTTAACATGGAATTGGCAAAAGTGCAGAGTGCGGTCGATATGGGCGCGGAAGCGATCATGGATCTGAGTTCATACGGCGAGACGAGAAAATTCCGGAAGATGCTGACGGCAAATTGTCCCGCGGTCATCGGGACTGTTCCGATATATGATGCGGTCGTGTATTACAGCAAGCCGCTGCGGGAAATAACCTCGCGCGAATGGATGGATATCGTGCGGATGCATGCCGAGGACGGCGTGGATTTCATGACGATCCACTGCGGGATGAACAGAGAAAATGCGGCCAAATTCATGAAAGAGAAAAGAAAGATGAATATCGTGTCGCGCGGAGGTTCGATCATCTTTGCCTGGATGGAAATGACCGGTAACGAGAACCCGTATTACGAGCATTTCGACGAGCTGCTCGACATATGCCGTGAATACGATATCACGCTGAGTCTCGGCGACGCCTGCAGGCCGGGATGCCTCGCGGACGGAACTGATCAGACTCAGATACAGGAGCTGATAACGCTCGGAAGGCTCACTGAACGCGCCTGGGAAAAGGATGTACAGGTAATGATCGAAGGACCGGGACATATGCCGCTGACTCAGATAGGACCGAATATGGAGATCGAAAAAACGATATGCCACGGTGCGCCGTTCTATGTACTGGGGCCGATCGTAACGGATATCGCGCCGGGATACGACCATATTACTGCCGCCATCGGAGGAGCTGTCGCTGCGGCTCACGGAGCGTCTTTCCTGTGTTATGTTACGCCGGCCGAGCATCTCAAACTGCCGGATGTGAACGACGTTAAGGAAGGAATCATCGCGGCGAAGATCGCTGCACACGCGGGAGATATCGCGAGAGGAATAAAGGGAGCCCGCGACCGCGACGACGAGATGAGCGAGGCGAGAAGAAAACTGGACTGGGAGAGCATGTTCGATCTGGCGATAGATCCGGAAAAGGCCAGGAGATACAGGGCGTCGTCTGTGCCGGAGAAGGAGGACACCTGCAGTATGTGCGGCAACTTCTGCGCCGTAAGAAATGTGAACAGGATACTCAGCGGTGAGATCGTATCGATCTTTGACGAGTAAGCAGGCACTTAGAATAGGTGTGCTTGAACTGTGCCGGGAATAATGATATAATATCTCGGATTGAAAGGAGCCTGGCGCATATGCATAGAGGTCGTCTGCTTGTCATTTCGGGGCCTTCGGGTGTCGGCAAGGGCAGCATTTGCAAAAAAGTCATTGAGAAAAAGAAGAACGATGTGGAATTTTCCGTATCTATGACAACGAGGCCGCCCAGAGAGGGCGAGGTCGATGGTGAAAATTACTTTTTCGTGACGACTGAAGAATTTAAAAAAAAGATCGAGGAGAACGGATTCCTTGAGCATGCGAGAGTATTCAAGAACTATTACGGGACGCCGAGAGCGAACGTGATGGAGAAACTCGAAGCGGGAAGGGACGTGATCCTGGAGATAGACATTCAGGGTGCTATGAACATCAAGAAAGCTTATCCGGAAGGTATATTTATCTTTATTCTGCCGCCGTCGATGGCGGAGCTGAGGAAACGGATAACCGGAAGAGGCACTGAAAGTGAAAGTGTTATAGAACTCAGGCTCGGTGAAGCGCTGAAAGAAATATCGTATCTGGACAAGTACGATTACTGTGTGGTCAACGAGGACCTCGACGAAGCCGCAGAGAACGTGATAGCGATCATTACTGCAGAACATTCGAAAGTAACGGAAAATATCTATGATATGATCGATAAGTATAAGGAGGAGATTTAAATTGATGCTATATCCATCGATCAATGAGATCAGAAAAAAGGCCGACAGCAGATATACGCTGGTCATCCTGGCCGCTAAAAGAGCGAGAGATATCATTGACGGAAAACCTATTCTGACCGAGGACGGAGATCCGGAAAAACCTGTTTCGGTCGCAGCAAATGAAATCGACGAAGACTACATAACCTACAAAAGGGAAGAGTAGCATTTGAAAAATCAATAAAAATTGCGCGTACACTGATGTGCATACGCAATTTTTTGTTATATCGGATCATGGCGGGGGATGTCGATGTGAGTGAAATGGCAAAGCAGAGACGGTGCAGGCTTGCACCGGTAGGGAACAGGCTGTTCCTGTTCGTCGGGATCGGCAGCGACATACACAGGATCTGTCCGGAGCATATCCTGTACTGTCTGCAGAACAATAAGAAAGTGCAGGTCTTTTATCTGGAAGACGGAGAAACCAGATGCCTGGAGGCGAGAGGAAAAATGTGCGAACTTGCCGAGGAACTCAGCAGGTTCAGGCGTTATCCGGCATTTTATCTCTGCCATTCTTACTGGCTGGTAAATTTTGCGAAAATCATCAAAATCAGCGGCGAGACAGTGCTGTTCGAAGGCGGCACCGCCATGACGGCGGGGGTAAATCAGATCCGCGCGCTCCGAAAAGCGTTCAGAGCCTGGGTGCGGAATGAATAGCTAAAAAAACCTTGCAAAATCAACAGTTATATAGTATTATATTTGTCGGTGCCCGCATTTGGGCGCCGGCAGTTCAAATTCACACACCGGGCCTGTCATGGGTGGTGCCGATTCATCGGTTCCCGTGATCAAAAGCATCGGTGGAAGGTAAAAAACCAGGAGGAAAAAGAATATGGCAGTAGTTTCAATGAAACAGTTGTTGGAAGCAGGCGTCCATTTTGGACATCAGACAAGAAGATGGAACCCTAAGATGGCTCCGTACATCTTTACCGAGAGAAACGGTATCTACATTATCGATCTTCAGAAGACAGTAAAACTTATCGACCAGGCTTATGCATTCATGAAGGATGTCGCTGCAAGCGGCAGACCTATCCTTTTCGTAGGGACGAAGAAGCAGGCTCAGGCGGCGATCGCAGATGAAGCGAAGAGATGCGGACAGTTCTATGTCAACCAGAGATGGCTCGGCGGCATGCTCACAAACTACAAGACTATTTCAAAGAGAATCAAGAGACTGAACGATATCAGCATGATGGCTGAAGACGGCACATTTGAGAAGCTTTCAAAGAAGGAAGTCCTTTCGCTTCGCCGTGAAGCTGAGAAACTGGAAAAGTTCCTCGGCGGCATCAAGGACATGCACGGAATGCCGGCAGCTATGTTCGTAGTTGACCCTAAGAAAGAAAGAATCGCTGTTAAAGAA
>JALCRY010000044.1 GCA_022652985.1 Eubacteriaceae bacterium
CTCTCCGCTGCTTTCAAAACTCATGAAGTGATAAGCGCCTATCCTCAGGTCTGTGGTCTGCGCATTGGTCCAGTTTGAGGAAAATTTGCTGTCGACATGCGAGGACCCTTCGGTTGCCTTTATATAAGCAAATGCGATATCCTGACCGGCGAGCGTTTCCCAGTTTATTGTTCCCTGATATGATGAAACATCGACACCGCGTATCTGGTAGCTTATCGAGTCGCCGGATACTGTCGGAACATTGACAGCATTTCTGATAATGATTATTCCGCGCACAACAATTATTACCAGGAGAATCGCGGCGGCGAGCGCTATGATTCTTCGTGTGCGGGGTGATATTTTGATTTTATTTATCTTTATGCGCTTTTGCGAGCGTTTTTTTCTTTTCGTTTTCATAGAAAACAGCATACCACATGCGGCAGAAAAATCAAAAATAAAATTAAAGATTCTTTTAAGCTTATTAATATATCATGGCCGTAGAAATTATAAATCCGACATAACAATTATATTAAACGGAGGCAACACATGTATATAATGAAAAATGCTCTTGGCAATATCAAGAGATCCAAGGGACGATCCGCACTTTTCGGTACGATAATATTCATTATCGCACTCGCGGCGTGTCTCGCACTTTCAATAAGAGCGGCGGCGGATACGGCCATGCAGGAAGGACTTAAAGAACTTTCCATAACGGGCAATATCACGCTGGACATGGACAAGGTGACGAACAGCTCTTCATCATCGAGTTCACAGCCGAGTAAAAGCGATATGAAGAAGGCGATGCAGAGTTCTTCTCTCTCGCTTACCGAACTGAAAAAATACGCGAAGCTGAGTTCTGTAAAGAGCTTCTATTACACAGGAAGCGTATCAGTGGATGCGAAATCGATAGATGCGGTCACAAGTTCGACAGGAGACGGTCCGAGCGGAATGCAGGATTCGAGTTCAGGCGATTTTACTATCACCGGATACAGCAGCGATGAGGCCATGACCGACTTTTCGGACGGCACTGCCGAGATCACCTCGGGAAAAATGTTCACGGAAGGAACGACCGCTTATACATGCGTGATCAGCAAGACGCTGGCGAAGTACAATGATCTTTCGGTAGGGGACTACATCACTTTTAAAGATCCTGACAACAGCTCGAATAAATTCAAAGTCAAGATCGTCGGCATTTACAAGACTAGCACCTCAACGAGCACATCCGGAATGGGCATGATGGGACGCTCGAATTCAAATAATGTCTATATGAGCTATGCCGCTCTCAAGAAGGCCGCGGCAGCAGCAAGCATAGATATGTCGACACAGGGCACATATACGTTCTCGAGCTATGCGAACTATACAAAATTCGAAGATCAGGCGCATGATGCCGGGCTCGCAAGCAAATACACGGTTGAATCACAGGATATACAGCAGTACGAGAGAGAACTCACACCGCTGACGAACCTGAGCAAATATGCGAAATATTTCCTCATCATCCTGCTGGCGATAGGCGGCGCGATACTGGTCGTGATCACACTCTTCAATATCAGAGAGAGAAAGTATGAGATCGGCGTACTCGCGGCAATAGGAATGTCCAAGAAGAAGATCGCGCGGCAGTTCATATATGAAGTGGCAGCAATCGGTCTCTGCGCTATTATTCTCGGAGGCGTAGTAGGGAGTCTGACTTCCGTACCAGTTACAAATGCGCTGCTGTCATCGGCATCGACTTCAACGACAGACAACTTTGACAGAGGAGGAGGACCGGGAGGCAGTTCATCGAGCTCTTCGTCGACATCTTCGACGAGCAGCACGACGGCGACATCGTCATCCTCATCGTCGACAGGCAGCATTACTGCAGTATCGTCATCGTCGTCATCTTCGACAACTGCCGATAAGGGAAACGGCGGTCCGATGTCACAATATATCACGAGCGTTACCAGCGCGGCGAACTGGACAGTTATACTTGAACTGCTCGGAGTGGGAATGATCCTGATTTTCATATCGGGCGGCGCAGCCGTAATGACAGTTATGAAGTATGATCCGCTGGCAATACTTACGAGCCGGGATTAAGACAGGAGGAAGACAATGAGTATTTTAAAAATAGAAGATTTGACATTTTCATACGGACAGGGCGGACGCAATATTTTCCAGGGATTCAGCACTTCTTTTGAAGCGGGTACTGTTTATGCGGTAGTCGGGAAGTCAGGGGCGGGCAAGACCACGCTCCTGTCTCTCCTGGCAGCTCTGACGAAGCCTACCGGCGGAAAGATCCTGGTGAACGACAAGAATATTTTCGATTCGGATACATATCGTTACAGGTGCAGCGACGTCGGGATAGTATTCCAGAACTACAACCTTCTGCCGAAGCTGAATGCGGTAGAGAACGTGATGCTGTCGATGGATATTTCGGAAAAAGAATATTCCAACAAGACGCAGTATGCGGTCGACCTCCTGAAAAAGATGGGGCTGGAGGACTACGACATTTTCAGGCCTATCCTTCAGCTATCCGGAGGGCAGCAGCAGAGAGTCGCGATCGCCAGGGCAATATCATATGATCCCGCGATCATACTGGCAGATGAACCTACAGGCAACCTCGACAGCAGGACGGAGCAGGACATACTGAATATATTCCAAAATCTCGCTCACAGAGACGGGAAGTGTGTCATTATCGTAACGCATTCGGCGGAAGTCGCTTCCGCAGTCGACAAGACGATCACGATCGAGAGCCTGAAATACGGTACAGTGGAAGCTGAAGATGTGACCGGCGGTGCAGACGGAGGCGGACAGACTGATGATCCGGATCTTATGGAAAGCATGGCAGGAATAGATGCAGGCGTCTGGGATTTCCAATACAAAAAACAGCCGGAAGCATAAAGGTTATTTTTTAAGAAAAAAACCATTGAAAAACATTCGCGATGATGTTATATTAAAAGGGCAGTTTTCTTAACTGCTCTTTTAAATGATATGCGGATGTGGCGGAATTGGCAGACGCGCACGGTTCAGGTCCGTGTGGTCGAAAGATCTTGCAGGTTCAACTCCTGTCATCCGCACCAAGCAAATCCCGGAGACAACGCATATGTCCCGGGATTTTTCGTGAATAAAAAAGTTACATGAAAGGAGACTGAAATAATGAGCTTGTTAGAGGCTATGCAGAAAAGAAGAAGTATCAGGAAATATACCGATGAGAAAATAGATGATGCAGTAATAGAGAATATCCTCCGCGCGGGGATGCTTTCGGAATCGGGCAAGGGCATCCGTCCGTGGGAATTCATCGTCGTGAGGGAACGCGGGATGCTTGACAGAATGGCGAAATGCCGTGTCGGAGCTGCGAAGATGCTTGAGGGTGCGGACTGTGCGATACTGGTGATCGCTGATCCCGCGGCGACCGACGTCTGGATAGAGGACTGTTCTGTGGTCATGGCAAACATGCATCTGCTGGCGGACAGCAGCGGGATCGGAAGCTGCTGGATCCAGGCCAGAATGAGGACAGCGGAAAACGGAGAGTCAACGGAAGATTATCTGCGGAGTCTGCTCGGGTTCCCGGAAGGCATGAAAGCCGAGGCGATGCTGTCTCTGGGCATGCCGGCCGTGCATCCGGCGCCGCATGCTCTGGATGAGCTCCCGCTGGAAAAAGTGCACAGAGAAAAATATTAAAAAAACAGGCCGGCATGATGAAAAAAATCATCTTGCCGGTCTGTTTATACATTCTGAAAAATCAGTGTACAAATATATATTTAGCCAGGAAAATAAGCGCCAGTATGTACATGAGTATAGTATTCTTTTTCCTGTTTTCTTTTCCCGTTACGAGGTTGATGACAACATATGATATCGTTCCCATGAAGATACCGTCTGAAATGCTGTATGCGAATGGCATAGCGATTATCGTTATGTACGCAGGTATCGATTCTGAGAAGTCGGAGAAGTCGATATTTAGTACAGCCGCCATCATGTAGAAGCCTACTATGATAAGAGCAGGCGCCGTTGCGAACGACGGAATAGCCAGGAATATAGGCGACAGGAACAGCGACAGCAGAAAAAGTATGCTGACTGTGAGCGATGTGAGACCTGTACGTCCTCCTTCGGATACACCAGTTGCGCTTTCAACGTATGTCGTCGTCGTCGAAGTTCCGAGCAGCGCGCCGACAGTAGTGGCTATGGCATCCGCCAGCAGGGCGCCCTTGACGTGCGGCAGTTTGCCTTCTTCATCGAGCATTCCCGCTTTAGTCGATACTCCGACCAGCGTGCCGATAGTATCGAACATGTCTACAAACAGGAAAGCGAACATGACACCTATGAAATCAAGCCAGTGTATGCCTGCAAAGCTGATCTGACCTGCGACTTTTGTGATCGCGCCGAACTGGAAGCCCCTGGAAAAATCAGGGAGCAGGCTGTACATGCCGCTGGCGATGTCGACATGGTAAAGGCCTGTCATCTGACAGATTATGCCGAGCAGCCAGGTAATAATGATGCCCCACAGTATGCCGCCCTTGACATTCTTTACGAGGAGGATAGCTGTGATGATAACTCCGAGGATAGCAAGCATTGAAGTAACGCCTACAGGCTGGAGACTGATGGTCTGCAGCGAGGTCAGCGTAGCATCATTGTTGACTATGATTTTGGCATCCTGAAGTCCTATGAAAGCAATGAACAGGCCGATACCGCAGCTGACCGCATATTTAAGCGTCTGCGGAATTGCGTTGAATATCGCTTCCCGGACGCTTGTGAGTGTGAGAAGAATAAAAATTATACCCTCTACCAGTACAGCGGCAAGCGCTACCTGCCATGTATATCCCATTTTCAGGACTACTGTATAGGCGAAATAGGCATTCAGGCCCATGCCCGGCGCCAGCGCAAACGGGTAGTTTGCACATACGCACATGAGGAGTGTTCCGATGCATGAAGCAAGCGCTGTGGCAACAAATACGCCGGCGGAATCCATGCCGGTGGCACCCAGTATACTCGGGTTGACCGCCAGGATATACGCCATGGTCATGAACGTCGTAACTCCGGCGAGAATTTCGGTTTTGACATTGGTACCGTTCTCCTGGAGCTTAAAAAGTTTTTCCATGAATTGATCTCCCTTTCCAAATAACAATTACTATTGATATAGCTGAATAAAACAATACAAATTATTTTACACTCAGGTACATCTTAGGTCAATAAGCACGGAAACAATTCGTAAGATTGAAAACTGATTTTTTACAGTCTATAATCACAGATATGAGACATTAACGGAGGTTTTGATATGACTGAAAAAGAAAGCTGTATGGCGCGCGGGCTGGAGCCTGCGGATCTGGTGCTGAAGAACGGCACGGTAATAAATGTTTTCACCGACGAAATGATAAAAGCGGATGTCGCGGTATCCGGCGGTAAGATCATCGGTGTGGGACAGTACAGCGGTCTGGAAGAGATAGACTGCACGGGCAGGTATCTCGCACCGGGATTTGTTGACGCGCATGTGCATATTGAATCGAGCATGCTTGTTCCCGGGGAGTTTTCCAAAGTCCTCGCCCGGGCGGGAACGCTGTCGATAGTTGCGGATCCGCATGAGGCTGTCAATGTCAGCGGAGGCGCTGCACTGGACTGGCTCCTGTCGGCTTCGCGCGGCCTGCTGGCGGATATGTATTTCATGGTACCTTCAGCTGTTCCGGCATCGGATCTCGAGACGAACGGAGCGGGAGAATTCCTCGCCGAAGATATGAAGAAATATGCCTCGGCGGAAGGTGTGATAGGATTGGGAGAAACGATGCGGTTTTTCGAGGTGATCGCCGCGGAACAACGCATGATGGACAAGATAGAAGTATTCAGCGGCAGGAGGATCGACGGCCACGCGCCGGGCATCACGGGCGGCGATGTGCAGGCATACAGACTGGCCGGCGTCGACAGCGATCATGAGTGCAGTAATGCTTCCGAGGCACTGGAAAAGCTGCGCGCGGGGTTCTCTGTGCTTGCAAGAGAGGGAAGCGGCGCAAAAAATGTGGAAGATATCATCAGCGGGCTGCTGGAGGCGGGAGTATCGCTGGACAGAGTCATGTTCTGCACGGACGATAAGCATACGGCCGAGATAAAAAAAGAAGGCCACATCAGCACCTGCGTGAGAAAGGCCATAGCGCTGGGCGTACCGGCGGCAAAGGCGTACAGAATGGGCAGTCTGAATGCGGCAGAGCACTACGGACTGAAAGGCAAAGGCGCGCTTGGTGCGGGATATGACGCGGACATCCTGATAATCGATGATCCGGCGGAGGTAACGCCGTCTGCCGTTATCAAGGGGGGAAGACTGCTTACGGAAGCGGATTATGCGGCAGATCTCGGCGGCGTAATCCCGGACGGGCTGCTGGAAACAGTGATGTTCGGAGATGTTACAGCGGCTGACCTGGCGGTGAAGGCCGGCGGAGAAAATGATGTCATATGCATGAATCCTCATTCGCTGATCACGACGCATCTGCAGGAAAAAGTAGGCTCTGTGGACGGATCTTTCGTCCCTGATGAGGTGTACAACAAACTTTGTGTTATTGAAAGACACGGAAAAACAGGTGAAATATCCGCGGCGCCGATCAAAGGATTCGGTATCAGGAACGGTGCAGTCGCTACTACAGTGGCGCATGATTCGCATAATATCATCGCGGCCGGCGACAACGATATAGATATTATTGCCGCTGCTGCCGAACTGAAGAATATGCAGGGCGGATATGTCATTGCCTCGGGCGGGAAAATCGTCGGCAGACTTGCGCTGCCGGTGTGCGGCCTCATGACGGACCAGCCGTGTTCGGAGGTAGAAGATACCGTGCGCGCTATGCTGGATACTGCGCACAGTATGGGAGTCTCACGCGATATAGATCCGTTTATCACACTTTCGTTTATGGCACTGACAGTCATTCCTGAACTCAGGTTGACAGAAAGAGGACTGTTTGATGTGAATGAAATGAGTTATCTGAACGTCTGAGACGGAAATCAGGCCATATAGGTAGACATAATAAAATACCATATATAGTGTGTACTTGGCAAAAGTACCCTTATATATGGTATTTTTTATTGACTCGATATTATTATGCTGTTATAATCATCGATGTGGGGTGTTCAGGCCTCGTTTTTTTAGAGAGGGAGGAGCGCATGGCATTGAATATTGGGGGACTGCAGAAACTGACTCTGCTCGATTATCCGGGCAGGACGGCCTGCACTGTATTTCTGGAGGGATGCGATTTCAGATGTCCCTTCTGCCATAACTGGGAACTGTGTGAAGCCGACGGGCAGAACGGCGGCATACCGGAAGAAAAATTTTTTTCATTTTTGAAGAAAAGGCGGAATATGCTTGAGGGAGTATGCATAAGCGGCGGAGAGCCGCTCATGAGTCCTGATATCATCCCTTTCGCCGAAAAAATCAAGGCTATAGGATACGATATAAAAATAGATACTAACGGCAGTTATCCCGCGAGACTCAGGAGTCTCGCCGAAGCGGGATTAGTCGACTACGCCGCCGTTGATATAAAAAACTCGAAAAAGAAATATGCGGAGACATCGGGGTCCGATGAAAGAGGGCTGGCGGAAGTGGAGAAAACAGTCAGTTTCCTGATGGAAGGCAGTCTGGATTATGAATTCAGGACGACAGTAGTGAAGGAGTTCCATGACGCTGATGATTTTGAGGAGATCGGCAGGTGGATCCGCGGCGCCAAAAGATATTATCTGCAGATGTTCCGGGACCGGGATTCGGTCATGACAGCGGGACTGCATCCGCAGCCGGAAGAAAATATGAGAAGTTATCTAAAGACGGTACGTAAATATGTTCCGTCTGCAAAACTGAGAGGAGAGGCATAATGTACAGCGTAATCAAGAGAGACGGGAAGATCGCAGAATTCGATATTTCCAAGATAACATCAGCTATCACGAAGGCGTTCGAGGCGCAGAACAAGCAATATCACAGTTCTGTGATCGACCTTCTGGGGCTGAGAGTAACGGCGGAGTTCGAAGCGAAAGTGCACGATGATCTCATCTCAGTGGAGGATATACAGGACAGCGTGGAGGATGTACTGATCAAGACCGGTTATTCCGATGTGGCGAAAGCGTATATCCTGTACAGAAAACAGCGTGAAAAAGTAAGAAATCTTAATTCTACGTTTCTGGACTATAAAGATCTGGTAAACAGTTATGTCGATGTCACTGACTGGCGCGTAAAGGAAAATTCCACAGTCACATACTCTGTCGGCGGACTCATTTTATCAAACAGCGGAGCTATTACTGCCAATTACTGGCTCAGTGAGATCTATGACGCGGAGATAGCCGAGGCACACAGAAATGCGGATATGCACATCCACGATCTGTCCATGCTCACGGGATACTGCGCAGGCTGGTCGCTGAAGCAGCTTATCACGGAAGGACTGGGCGGAGTACCGGGCAAGATCTCGTCGGCTCCCGCGAGACATCTCGTATCGCTGTGCAATCAGATGGTAAATTTCCTGGGCATTATGCAGAATGAGTGGGCCGGAGCGCAGGCTTTCAGTTCGTTCGATACGTATCTTGCGCCTTTTGTCAAAACTGACAGGCTGTCTTACGATGAAGTCAAAAACTGCATACAGTCGTTCATTTACGGCGTCAATACTCCCTCGAGATGGGGCACGCAGGCACCGTTCTCGAATATTACACTGGACTGGACTGTCCCGGCAGATCTGAAGAACATTTCCGCGGTCGTGGGCGGAAAAGAAATGGATTTCACATATGGCGACTGCAAAGAGGAAATGGATATGGTAAACAGGGCCTTTATCGAAACAATGATCGAAGGCGATGCGGAAGGCAGAGGATTTCAATATCCTATCCCTACATATTCCATCACGAAAGATTTCGACTGGTCAGAGACAGAAAACAACAAGCTGCTGTTTGAGATGACATCCAAATACGGCACTCCGTATTTCTCGAATTATGTGAACAGCGATATGGAACCGAACGATGTCCGCAGCATGTGCTGCCGGCTGAGGCTCGATCTCCGCGAGCTGAGAAAGAAGTCGGGAGGATTCTTCGGATCGGGTGAAAGCACGGGCTCTGTCGGAGTGGTGACGATCAATCTCCCGCGGCTGGCTTATGCCGCCGGCAGTGAAGAGGACTTTTACAACAGGCTTGACAGGCTTATGGATATTGCCGCGAGATCCCTGAAAATAAAGAGAACAGTTATTTCAAAATTTCTCAGCGAAGGACTGTATCCGTACACAAAGAGATATCTGGGCTCGTTCGATAATCATTTCTCGACGATCGGACTCATAGGAATGAATGAAGCAGCTCTCAATGCGGGCTGGTTGAGATGCGGCATTGCTTCGCCGAAGGGACAGCAGTTTGCCAGGGATTGTCTCAATCATATGAGAGAAAGACTTTCTGATTATCAGGAGCAGTATGGTGACCTGTATAATCTGGAGGCTACCCCTGCGGAATCGACGACGTACAGACTGGCGAAACATGACGTGGAGCAGTTCGGCGACATTATTACTGCCAACCAGAACGGAACGCCGTACTATACCAACTCGTCACATCTTCCTGTCGGCTACACGGACGACATGTTCGAGGCGCTCGACATACAGGACGAGCTTCAGACATTGTATACTTCGGGCACAGTATTCCACGCATTCCTGGGAGAAAAGCTGCCTGACTGGAAGGCGGCCGCGATGCTGGTGAGAAAGATTTCCGAGAATTACAAACTGCCGTATTATACGCTGTCACCGATATATTCGGTGTGCAGAGAGCACGGATATATTGCCGGGGAAGAGTATAAGTGCCCAGTCTGCGGCGGGCCTACCGAGGTATACAGCAGGATAACGGGTTATTACAGGCCGGTCCAGAACTGGAACGACGGCAAGGCGCAGGAGTTCAGGGACAGAAAAATCTATACAGCCGGCAGGGAAAAGAAGCGGAGCACACTTCTCTTTACGACGAAGACCTGTCCAAACTGCACGATAGCAAAAACTCTCCTGGACAGTGCCGGGATAGATTACGAAGTGATCGATGCCGAGGGCGAAAAGAATCGCGGACTGGTGCGCAAATGCGGCATCATGCAGGCGCCGACGCTTATTGTGCCGGACGGGGAGGAGCTTCAGAAGTTCGCCGGCGTATCCGGAATAAAGCAGTACATGGCTCAGCTTTCGTGATATAATGTCAGCATGTTATTAGCGGGTAAGGGGGAAATAATATGGTGATTGATTATAATGATATGCTGTTTTCATTTTCGGAGGCTGTGGACATAATTGACAGAGAAGTCACGGGATCCACGACTAATCACGGAAAAAGGGTTGCCTACATGACATATAAAATGGGCTGGGCTATGCATATGGACGGGAAGAATCTTCTGGATATCCTGGCCTGTGCAGTGATGCATGACAGTGCGCTCTCTGAATATATCAGCGAGGAGTCCGACAGAGGCAACAAACTGCTGGACAGTGACGGGAAGCTGTCGATGGATATGATGGACCTCGGAGTGCACTGCAGGATGGGCGAAAAGAATATCAGACTGCTTCCGCTGGAAACCAATGTCGACGGAGCCGTTCTGTATCATCATGAGAATGCGGACGGAAGCGGGCCTCTGGGGAAGAAGGCAGCGGAGACGCCGCTGATCGCGCAGTTGATACATATTGCTGACAATATCGATACGATGTACGGTCTCGGGAGCATAGATCTGGTGAAGTTTGCCAAAACTGTCGGCTGGATCGGAAAGAACCGGGATGTTATGTACAGTGCTGCCAGCTGCGATGCTTTTCTTGAGGTCATGACTTTTGATACAATGAGCATGATGTCGGATGACAGGATCGATGACAGCCTGCATGCGCTCGTCCCTGCGGTGAGAAGAGATTATTCAAACGATGAGCTGCATAATATTGCCAGGCTTTTCGCTGAGATAGTGGATTACAAATCTTCCTTTACGAGGAATCACTGCATCGGCATTGCTGAAAAAGCCGAAGTGCTGGGGAAGTATTACGGCTATGACGACGATGTCGCCTCGAAGCTGTACCTGACGGGTGCGCTCCATGACATCGGCAAGATGATCATAGACAGTGATATCCTTGAAAAGCCGGACAAGCTCACGCATGAGGAATTCGACAGTATGAAGAACCATGCGTGGTATACGTATGAGATGATGAGAAAAGTCGGAGGGTTTGAAGAGATAACGCCGTGGGCGGCTCTGCATCATGAGAAACTGGACGGGTCGGGATATCCTTTCGGGAAGACAGCGAAGGATCTTGACCGCAATTCGCGAATTATGTGCTGCCTTGATATTTATCAGGCTCTGACGGAAGCAAGGCCATATAAAAAGCCTTACTGTCATGAAGATGCGATGATCATCATGATGGGTCTTGCGGTTGACGGACTGCTGGACCGCACTATCGTGAATGATATCGACAGTGTTTTTGCGGACTGACAAAGCAGAATAAAAGAGCTGTGCAGCCGGGGATGTAAAGCCTCTGATGCACAGCTCTGTTTTTTATTTTAGTTAAGTCTTTTTATGCCGGCAGTACTGGCCGTGAACGTATGATCCGCGGTGGACGGAGCAGAGCAACTGTGCGCTGCCAGCCTGTATTTTATGATGCTGCTCGTAGTTTTATAATCGGTGATACCTTTGCCGGAATTAGGCACGAAGTGGGAATACGCCGCATCTACTCCGAAGCATGCGAGAAGTATGATCATTACAGTCACCCGGCCTTTCACAGGCAGTTTATTCAGCAGGGCATCATTCAGAGGAGCGATGATATATATGAATATCGTACCTCCGATCGCGAAGACAAGCAGGCCTTCAAGACATATGCGGCCGTTCAGGTTGAGAAGGTATCCGCTGTAGTCCCACCATCTTTCGCCGTTGGCCCATTGCAGGTACCAGCTTGTCGCATATTCGACTATGCCGCAGATGATCATAGTGAGGATGAATGTCAGCGGCGGATTGTTGCGGAATCTTCTGAGGAGCACCAGTACCAGGATGCCGCCGGTACCGTAGATAGGCAGCCACGGACCGTACATCGTACCTCTGTTCACGAATACTCCGTCGTTCATCAGATGCAGGGAAACTTCCCATACCCAGCCGAAGAACGAGAACATAAAGAACATCAGTATAAGATTTATCAGAGAGTATTTCCGGCGAAAATCTATAATGATCGGGTTCTTGAGTTCTTTCCTTACTATTCCCGGATACCTCGTTATGCCGTCTTCCGGTGATACATAGAGTACCGCGTCCTGAAGCTGATCGGCGCAGGCGATCTCATTGGTTATGGCTTCATGCCTGACTCTGACGAAGAATTCTGCTTCTGTTCCACGCATGTAGCCGTTCAGGAAGAATATTCTGAACAGACCGGCCGTAAATGTAGACAGCATCAGCCAGTACCAGAAGGAGATATACAGAATGAAAAGCTTCCACTTGTATCCCTTCATCATGCCGCGCGCAAGTTTGAAGACATCTTTTGTCGTCATATCCGGATTCTCGGCCAGAATGTACGGTATGGCTTTGTATTCAAAGTATTTGATGATGCCTCCGACAATCGTCAGCATCCAGAGAAATTCTTTGACGGTCTTAACGAACATGACCCATCCTACGTGCTTCACACATCTGTCGCGGTATACGAACAGAAGTCTGAAAATGCTGGCATCGTGATATATCCTGTTTTCCAGGAACCATCGCCGCTCGCCGACGATGAGGATGTTTTTGATAAATATTACAAAGAACAAATAGAGTATGAGTCCTCCGAGAGCAATGAAACCTTCTGATGCTGCATTGTCGCCGCCGAATTTGTTGATGGTATTCAGCAGGCCTGCAAGTCCGTGGCTGCCGCTCTGCAGAGAGTCGGCCATGCCGGCAAGAACGCCTTTAGTGGGCCGTTCATAGCTTTTTTTCAGTTTCTGTCCGGTCGCGGTATTGTCGATCAGAACTCCGAAGATACCCAGGTTCTCTGTGTTCAGACGCCGCGCATGGTGCTGCGCCGCGGCCGCACCGACATCAGAAAATGCACTGGTATATGAGCGCGAAAGCGTTGTTGTAGTGCCGTATTCGCCGGCTGTAAACGCCATAAGAAAACAAATAAACACGATCAGCCAGTATCTCCTTTTGAGATTGCTGCGTGCAGGGGCTTTAAGATCTTTTCTCTTCCACAATTTTCAATCCCTCTCTGCAAAATAAACAAAAGCTCAATAAAAATATGTGATATTATATCATAAAAGCACATTCGTTGACAGCATATGATGGAACCATTATAATTGTGCAGTACTGAAAGGGGACGAAGTGAAGATATGTCTGATGCATTAGTAATAGAAAATCTGAATAAACAGCAGGGAGACTTTTCGATAAAAGATTTCGAACTGGTCCTTCCGGCAAAATGTGTTATGGGGCTGGCGGGCAACACCGGCGCCGGGAAGAGCACCATCGTGAAAATGATAATGGGGCTGGAAAAACCGGACAGCGGCACGATAAAGGTCTTCGGATATGATACTGTGAAAGAAATGAAAAAAGTCCGCAGCATCACCGGCATTGCAACCGAAGACGGTTTTTTTCCGCCGTTCATGACAGCTGCGGAGATCGGCGCGGTGCTGCGCCCTCTGTATCCTGAATGGAACTCGGATATGTTCACTTATCTTCTGCGGAGGATGAATGTCGCGCAGGCCGCGAAAATAGAGAATATGTCGGGTGACGAGACCGTGAAGCTGAATATTGCGGCGGCGCTTTCACATAATACGCGGCTGCTGATTATCGATGATATACTCGGTGAACTGAGCGGTGCTGCCATCAAAGAAATAACTGATGTGCTGCATGAATATGTCTACGATTATGAAGGATCTCTTTTGATATCTTCTCATTTCCTGGGCGATTTCGAGCAGCTGTGCGATTATTTCGCTTTTATGCAGGACGGCGAACTCAAATTTTTCGATCTCAAGGAAAATCTGCTCGGGCAATATGCATCGATAGAGAGACGCGTGGATCTGAGCGAGATCATGCTGTACCTGAACCGCAAGGAAAAGCATTCGTCCAAAGGAAATATGAAAAATAAAAACCTCAGGAAAAAGAGCACCGGCAGCGGCGCTAAAAAGAAGGGGAAAAAATAATGTTGGGATTATTAAATAAAGACAGCAGAACAATAGTCAATCAGGGCAAGCTGATATTTATATTTATACTGATTTTTACGGGTCTTCCGGGGATCACCAATAAAGCATTTGCGATGCTTTTTACGGTAATGGTGCCTATCACGGCGATGAACGCGGACAGAGCATGCAAGTGGGACAGATATGCTTCCACAGCGCTCCCGCTTTCCAGCCGCGAAATAGTGTTCAGCAAATACGCGATGGGCTATTCGATGATAGTTCTGACATATGCGCTTTCCACGATCATGAATGTACTGTCGGTGAAAGGTCTGACTATATCGGCTATGCTGGAGGCTTTCGTTCCGCTGGCTGCTATTGCCGCCATATATCTTGCAGTCATGATACCGGTGATCTATGAAGTGGCTTCGGACAAGGGCAGCCTCGTGTATCTGGTAACGACTCTCGCCCTGGTTCTGGTTTCCGCGCTCAATCAGAAACAGACTACAGCGCTGCTGTACAGCCTGAATACCAATACGACAATGCTGCTGAGCCTGATAGCGGCGGCGGTCGTCATAAACATTATATCCGTTGAAATAAGCGCCAGAATATTCAACGACAGGGTGTGGAAGTAATATGCTGAGGATAGGATGTCACCTTTCATCCTCTAAAGGTTATCTGGCGATGGGGAAAGAAGCGGTCAGGATCGGCGCGAATACTTTTCAGTTCTTTACGAGGAACCCGCGCGGCGGAAAAGCGAAGCCGATAGATGAAGAGGATATAGCAAAATACAGGGAATTCGCCGGCAGTAATGGTATCGGTGTGATACTGGCGCACGCCCCGTATACGCTCAACGCCTGTTCCGCTGATCCGGGTATCAGAAAGTTCGCGCGGGAAACAATGGCCGATGATCTGCAGCGGCTCGAGTATATACCGGGCAGCATGTATAATTTTCATCCGGGCAGCCATGTGAAGCAGGGCGCGGAAAGAGGAAAAGAGCTTATTACAGAAATGCTCAATGAGATACTTGATCCTGCGCTTTCAACAGTTGTGCTGCTGGAAACTATGGCGGGGAAAGGCAGCGAGGTCGGCAGAAATTTCGAGGAGCTCCGCGCGATCATTGACGGAACGCATTATGATGAGATGCTGGGAGTCTGTCTTGATACATGTCATGTGTTTGACGGAGGATATGATATCAGGAATGATCTTGATGCCGTGCTGGAAGAGTTCGACCGCATTATCGGACTCGACAGACTGAAGGCTGTTCATCTGAATGACAGCAAAAATACTCTGGGAAGTCACAAGGATCGTCATGAAAAAATAGGTAAAGGCAATCTCGGCATCGATACGTTCAGAAGCGTTATAAATCATCCGGCGCTGAGAGATCTTCCTTTCTATCTCGAGACACCGAACGATCTTGAAGGTTATAAAAATGAGATCGCGATGCTTCGTTCTTTCTATGTAAAATAATTACTGTTTCCCACTTTTGACAGGCAATATACGTGAAATTTACCGTTTCACCCTCCTTTTTGTGCGAAAAATGACAAAAATATCACATAACTAACATATATCTACTGTAGAATTCATTTTGTGCAAAGCACTGGAAGAGGAGATTTATCAATATGCGACATACGATTATAGCCATGATACTGTTCCTTGCAGTTATCGTCATGGCACCGACGGATGTTATGGCAGCGACGGCAGATACCGCCGGCAGCACAGCATCATCCGGAGAAACTGTCACAGAATCAGCCGATCCGCAAAGCGCAGGTATACTTGCTGCATCAGAGAATGTTGCTGCTCAGCCTACAGGGAGAGGATCGATCAGGATCACCTGGAAGAAGGTTGAAGGCGCAGAAGGATATATTGTTTACAGATCCGTCAGAGAAAATGACGGGTATAAAATCATTGCCAAAGTTTCCGGAAACAAATCGAGCTATGTGAACGGTTTCCTGAAACTTAAAATCAACAGGACATATTACTACAAGGTAAAGGCTTATGTGAATTCAGGCAGCAAAAAGGTCAGGGGCTATGCTTCTTCTGCCGCCAGAGTCACAAATAAGCTGAATGTTAAAAAACAGTTCCGTGTCAAAGCGTATTCATATACCGGAGGCGGAACGACTGCCAGCGGCAAGAGCTGCAAGGTCGGCAGGATAGCTGTGGATCCGTCTGTCATCAAACTCGGCACATGGGTCTATATCCCGGGATACGGGATCGCGCAGGCCTGCGATACCGGCGGGAATATCAAGGGAAAGGTCGTGGACCTTTATCAGAACAGCGAAGCTGCATGCGGCAGATGGGGTGTCAGATATCCTACTCTCTATGTACTCGGCTGATAATGAACGCGCAGATGGCTGTCGCATCAGAAGATGAATTATCCTCTGATGCACGGCCTCTTTTTTTATTGTATAATCATAGTTGCAGGAATAAGAAAGGTGCGTGAAATGAGCAAAAGGGCAGATCCTTTTCTGAGTGAACAGATCATTACATATATAGGGAACAAAAGAGGACTCCTGGATCAGATCGAGGAGAGGATTTTGTGTGTCTGCAGATCACTGGGATCGGATAAACTCGACTGTGCAGATCTTTTTTCCGGATCGGGCATTGCGGCGCGTCTGATGAAAAGCTACGCGTCATGTCTGACTGCCAACGACATCGAACATTACAGCACCATACTCAACAGCTGCTATCTGACGAACCGTTCTGAATTTGACGATGCCGCCTATGATTTATGGAGGGCGCGCGTCGATAAATGTGCGGCGGAACATATTGTGAAGGGACCTGTTTCGAAGTATTACGCGCCGGAAAACGACAGTGATATAAGGCCGGGCGAGAGGGTGTTCTATACGGCGGAAAATGCCGCGATCATCGACAGTCTGCGTGCGGCGATCGAGGAAGTGCCGGAAGCGATGAAAAAATATTTTCTGGCCCCGCTCCTCTATGAGGCCTCTGTGCATGTGAATACGAGCGGTGTTTTCAAGGGTTTTTATAAAGATACGAAAACAGGCATAGGAAAATTCGGCGGAGAAGGCGGGAATGCCCTCAGCAGAATAATGGGCAGGATAGAACTGAAGAAGCCGGTACTCAGTACCGCGGAATGCCGCGTGGATGTGAGGTGCAGCGATGCCAACAGGCTGGCTGCGGAAATGGCGGCCGAAGGTACGAAGGATCTTATTTATATAGATCCGCCGTATAATCAGCATCCTTACGGATCCAATTACTTCATGCTTAATGTCATTGCGGAAAACCGGGAGCCGGAAAAAGCCAGCAGGGTTTCGGGCATCCCGGAGAACTGGAAACGGTCGAAATACAACAGCAGCAGACTGGCGCACGGCGCATTTGCAGAGCTGCTTGAGTGTGCCGATGCGAAATATCTTCTCGTCTCATATAATTCGGAAGGTTATATTTCTTTCGGTGAAATGGAAGAGATGCTTTCCGCTTACGGAGATGTGGACTGTAAAAAAATCAAGTACAATACTTTCAGGGGAAGCAGAAATCTCGGAGACCGGGATATCTATGTGACAGAATATATTTTTACTGTGAAAAAAAGATAGAGGAAGGAAATGGCTAAGAAAAAAAATATAGTTTATATGTGCACCGAGTGCGGAGGCGAGAGTGCAAAGTGGTCGGGACAGTGTCCGTTCTGCGGCGAGTGGAACACCATGGTCGAGATGAAAGCTCAGGAGATCGACGAATCTGACAAGCGCAGGAGATCGGCCGCCGAACCGGGGAAAAGGGCATCTGCAAACAGGCTCAGACAAGTCGAGGCTGACACTCACCAGGACAGGCTGGATACCGGCATCGGTGAACTGAACCGCGTGCTGGGAGGCGGCATCGTGCCGGGGTCGCTCACGCTGATCTCGGGTGAACCGGGCATCGGCAAGTCGACGATAATAATGCAGGCGGCCGTTAATATCGCGAAGAAATACGGAAAGATACTGTACGTTTCGGGAGAGGAATCGGAAGAACAGCTCAAGCTCCGCGCCGACAGGATCTGTCCGGATCTCAATGATGATTTTTATACGCTGGCGGAAACAAATATTGAAAATGTGGCCGCGGTCACGGAAGAAATGGAACCGAAATTTCTGATCATCGATTCCATACAGACGATGTATTCGCAGGCGATCGATTCGGCGCCGGGAAGCGTTTCCCAGGTGAGAGAGTGCGGAAATGAGTTCATGAGGATCGGCAAGGTCAGGAACATCCCGATCTTCATAGTGGCGCATGTCACCAAATCGGGAGAGTTAGCCGGACCGAAAACAGTGGAGCATCTTGTGGACTGCGTGCTCAACTTTGTCGGCGAACGCAATCAGGACCTCAGAATACTGAGATCGTTCAAAAACAGATTCGGTACCACTTCCGAGATAGGGGCATTCGAAATGGGCGAGCACGGTCTCGCGGAAATAAAAGATCTGTCGAAGCGTTTTCTGGAAGATATGGAGGACGGCGCACAGGGCTCGATGGTGACGGCTGTTTATGAAGGCACGCGCCCGCTGCTGCTGGAGGTTCAGGCATTGTCGGCTCCGTCCGGTGTCGGTTTTGCGCGGCGCACGGCGATAGGCTTCGATAACCAGAGACTGAATATGATACTGGCAGTGCTGGAAAGGCAGGCCGGATTATCTCTGCAGGAGCAGGATGTATATGTCAATGTCGTGGGCGGATTCAGGCCGGACGGCACTTCCACGGATCTTGCTGTGGCGCTGGCCATCCATTCGACGTACAGAGGCATAAGCTGCCGCAAAGATACGCTGGCCCTGGGAGAGATAGGGCTAACGGGCGATCTCCGGAGAATACAGTACGCAGAGCGGATCATTAAAGAGGCTGCGAGAATGGGATTCAGAAGAGTGATACTACCGAAGAGCCAGGCCAGAAGACTGGGAGACCTGAAGGCTGCCGGGGCGATAAGCGGCACTGAGTCGGGCGTCAGTCTCCTGGGTGTGAAGAACATTTCAGAAGCCATAGCGGCATATCAGAAATAAAAAATACACGGCATCGATGCAATACATCGGTGCCGTGATGTTTTTCCTTAAGCTTTTTCTTCTTCTGCCGGTTTGTCGGCCGCTTCCAGTTCAAACCAGAATGTAGTTCCCTTGCCAACTTTGCTTTCAACTCCGAATTTGGCTTTATGGAGCTGAAGGATCTCTTTGACGATCGAAAGGC
>JALCRY010000045.1 GCA_022652985.1 Eubacteriaceae bacterium
AGCGTTTCGTCAACGACTACTACGTAGTCAGGCTGATAGATGTTCGAGTGGACTCTGATAGGGTCTGTGCTGATACGGTTGTAGGCTGTGATCGGAGCGCCCATTCTTTCTGGACCGTACTCCGGGAAACCCTGAACCTGCATTCCGGTGTTGAATGCAACATCAGCCAGCAGCAGTGATGCTGTTTTGGCGCCCTGACCGCCGCGTCCGTGCCATCTGATTTCAGTTAACTGTTTCATTCTATATTCCTCCGAAATCTAATCTGCTTAAATCTGAGCAAATCCATCTTCAAGATCTGCAATAATGTCTTCCGGATTTTCAAGTCCGCACGAAAGTCTGATAAGACCTTCCTGTATGCCGGCATCTTTTAACTCTTCAGCGCTGTATGCTGAATGTGTCATCGAAGCAGGATGTTCGATCAGGGTCTCGGCATCACCGAGCGAAACTGCCAGCGTGCACATCTTCAGTGAATTGCAGAGCTTTTCTCCGGCTTCTCTAGTCGCTACTTCAAACGAAACCATACCGCCGTATGCATACATCTGCTTCGCTGCAATATCGTGTCCCGGGAAGCTCTCCAGACCCGGATAATTTACTTTTGTTACTTTCGGGTTGCTTTCAAGATACTGAGCCACTTTCATTCCGTTTTCGCAATGTCTCTGCATCCTGACTTCCAGTGTCTTGAGTCCTCTGAGTATCAGAAATGCTTCGAAAGGTCCAAGTACTGAGCCGGTCATGTCTTTCACTCCGAACATCGCTACTTTCTGAATAAACTCTGAATCGCCGATAACGAATCCGGCGATGACGTCTCCGTGTCCGTTAAGATACTTTGTGGCAGAATGTACTACGACATCAGCTCCGAGAGAAAGCGGTCTCTGGCAGTAAGGCGAAGAGAATGTATTGTCACATACCACCTTGATATCCTTCTTGAAATTATGCGCAGTATCTGCAACAGCACGAATATCAGCTATTTTCATATTAGGATTGGCAGGTGTTTCAAGATATACCATGCAGGTATTATCTGTCAGCGCGGCCTTCAGCTGTTCAATGTCAGAGGTATCGATGAACTCTACCTCAACGCCGTAATGCGTTACACCTTCAGACAGCAACGCAAATGTGCATCCGTAAAGAGTCTTGTCCGCTACGATCTTCTGTCCCGCTCCGGCGATCGACCATATGCACGATGAAATCGCACCCATACCGGAAGAAGCAGCCTGGCAGGCCTCGCCGCCTTCAAGCGCTGCGACTTTATCCTGGAGAATTTTCAGTGTAGGATTGCCGAGACGTGTATAAATAAAACCGTCTTCTTTGCCTGCAAAACGCGCTGCGCCCTGAGCACAGTTGTCGAACACGAATGTCGATGTCTGATAGATAGGCGTAGTCAATGCCCCGAACTGTGTTTCCTTAACATTGCCTTCATGAATTGCTCTTGTCCCAAATCCTTTTTCGTTACTCATAATTTCCTCCTTTGAGCTTTAAAGATAATTTGCCTTGCATTATTCAATTCTTTTGTTGATTCGATAATATCACCGCAGCCGTTTTCTGAATAATTCATTAAAATTGATACTGCTACAAGTAAAATTTATAATGACCGTAATATCCGGCCGCCGCTCATTTGACAAAACGATTCAGAAGGCAATAATATAAATCAGTGGAGGGAACTGTTATGACACTGATGCAAATGGAATATGTTATTGCTTTATATAAAGAAGGATCTATGAATAAAGCCGCCAAAAAATTCTTCATTTCTCAGTCTGCCCTTTCGAGCACACTGAAAAATCTTGAAGAAGAACTGGGAACGACTCTCTTCGAACGAAGCAACCAGGGACTGACTCCTACATCTGACGGAGAATATCTCATTTCACAGATCTCGCCGATCGTTGAATACTCCCGCAACATTGAACAGCGTTTCGCGCAGAAAAAATATTCTGACGGATTGAAGCTGTCTGTCTCATGCCAGAGATATCCTTTCTGTCTTCAGGCCTTTATTAAATTCCTGCATTCCAACGACGCTTCAGTAGAAAAACTCCGCTTCAAGGAATGCGACCTCGGCGAAGTGATACAGGATGTATATAACCAGACTTCCGACATCGGGATCATTTTTATCTCCGACAACACAAATGAATACATGCAGAAGCAGCTCACCTCGTACGGAATACAGTTTAAACTGCTGAAAGCTATCCGGCCGAAAGTCTTTATGCGCAAAGGGCATCCGCTGTCCGGCAAAGATATCATCAGCACAGAGGACCTCTATGATTACCCTATGGTCGCCTACGAGAACGGCGACAGTACAGTGTACAACTTTTCCGAGGAATGCCTCTGCGCCAACGCCTATGATTTTGACCGGCTGATCCTGATTTCAGACAGAGCGTCTTTTTATCCGCTGCTGGCCGAGACCGACGCCGTATCCACCGGCACCGGAATAATGCCTGAAACATACGCGGATGACCGGATCATCGCCTTGCCGCTGTCGGATCAGAATGAATTAATGAATATAGGTTATATCTATCTGAACGGAGTCCCGCTTCCGGCGACAGCTGACGAATATATCGGCATCCTCAAAAACATAATGGAGTGTTATTCCTGAACTGACATTACTGCCAGCGAATGACACCGCTTCGCGAACAATACAAAAGACGGCCGGCATTTTCTGCTGACCGCCTTTTTCGCAGACCTGATTACATCTGCTATTTCACTGTCACAACAACAGCTTTTCTTATTCCGTTAGGTGAATATACATACACCTTTACTTTTCCTGCCGATATACCCTTTATCGTTCCGTCGGCCGCAGCTTTGGCGATGCCGCTGTTTCTGCTCCTGTATCTCACCTTCGCGCAGTGCGTTTTATACAGCAGTCTGCCGCCCGATGTATATACGCTTCCGCTTATTTTCACCGTTTTTCCCGCAGCCACAGTTATCGCGCCCGTACTGGCTTTTACCTTCACGGCATTGTGATACCCGTTGTGCACGCCGCACGCAGTATGAGTAGTATTGCTCGTACAGAGCTTCCTGCTCCCGCTGAAGGCAACGACTTTATACTTGTAAACTTTGCCTTTTAGTACATGCTTTATTTGGTAAGATGTGACAGAACCGCTGTTGACGACCGCGATTTTTCTATAGTGATAAACGTGCGTCCTGTTATTGCAGTAATTTCCGTAGATCACATACTTCGTCGCGCCTGCCGTCTTTATCCACGACAAGTTCATCGTCGTCCCCCTGTCGATCGTTTTCAGCATGATGAAAGGAGGCTCTGAAGCAGCTTCTTTCGAATACGTCACTGATATTGTGTGATTCTTATTTATGTTAGTAAAAGTATACTCCGACGGATATTTTTCGATATCTATTTGCTGTCCGTCGACGATCACCGCGCTTATCTTATACCCTTCAGCCGCACTGTATTTGATGGTTTTGCTGCTCCCCGCCGTTACCGTACAGCTCTCAGTAATAGTTCCGCCCGCAGCGGATGTCTTTATTTCGTACACTGCAGCTGCCGGCGTCTGTGGTTCGGCGTTCTTCTTCCACTGAGCATAAATCACGGTATTGCCGCTGACGACATCGTCTGTTTTTACTGCCTGCTTTCCTTCTTTATCATAAGTCCAGCCTGTGAATGTATACCCCGCCAGCGTCGGATCCTTCGGGAACCCCGCGACTTCTCCAATTTTTGTTCCGGCAGTGAAGTTTAGAGTTCCCATCCCGGCAGGGACGGTATCCGCTGTCACGCCGGCCGGTTTGTTCATATCGAAGGAAAGAGCATATCCTCTCAGTACGAGATCGCCCGTATCATTCTGACTTGTCTGGTCGACGCTTCCCTTAACAACACCTTTCACCGCATGAGAAAAGAATGAAACGAAAGGTTCCGCATCCTGGACTTCATACTTGGTGCCCTCGTAAGTTACAGTATCAGGCTCGACAACGATACGCCCGTCCGCCTGATCATCGTCAGCCGTGGCAAGAGAATAACTGCGGGAATCGGTCTTCCCCACTAATCCGACATAATGATTTTCCGTCAGGAATATATGCCCGGAAACAACTGCTTTTGCTCCGTTTATACGCAGCGTGCCCGCCTGATAAACAGCATCCGTCATTTCGCTGCCTGCAGTATTTCCTTTCACTGTTCCGCCGAGAAGATTGATAGTCCCCGGATAGGTGGAGCTTATCAGAAGTCCGCCGCCTAACGCAGATGCCGTATTATCTTCAACAGATCCGCCGGTCATATTGAAAGTACCGGTATTATTTCCTACCATTACTCCGCCGCCGTATTTTGCGGTGTTATTATATACCTTCCCGCCGTGCATATTCACGGTGCCGCTTAAATTGACATTGATGCCGCCGCCGTATTTGCCGATATTTCCGTATATTTCCGCACCGTCTTCAATATCCATGACAGCATTTTCCTCGCCCCAGACCATGATGCCGCCGCCCAGGTCAGCTCGGTTGTTATATACTTTTGCCTTGCCGGAAAGCACTGCATATCCCGGATTATCAGCGTTTCCGTAAACGACGATGCCGCCGCCGTAACTGCCGTCCGCCGAATTGTCATGGATAGTTCCGCCCGTCATGTTCAGGACCGCTCCCGCGCTTACAGACACCGTGCCGGAACTGCCCGTGCACGTATTCTGGGCGATCTCGCCGCCGCTCATATTCATTACAGCATCACTGTTGACATTGACGGCAGCGCTGCTGTCCCCCGAATTGCCGATTATTCTGCCCGCCGTCATCGTAAAGGCGGTATACATTTCAGCCGATACTCCGCCGCCTCCGAAGCCGGCCGTATTAGCCGTTATTTCTCCGCCGCTCATGTCGATACTTCCGAGGTCTTTTTGGGTATTATATGCAAAAATACCGCCGCCGGTCTGCTCAACATTATTGCTCGTGATCAGACCGCCGCTGAAAGCAAAATGCGAATTGGAAATACCGATACCGCCGCCTTTAGCTTTGGCTTCATTGCTGGCAATCGTTCCGCTCGTCATAGTTCCGCTGGCGCCGGCATTAAGGAATATTCCGCCGCCTTCCGCATAATCATCATAATAGTCGCTCGTGCCGTAACACGAGTTTCCCTGGACCACGCCTCCGCTTATGTTGATTGTGCCGCCGTCGACAAAAATACCGCCGCCTCTGGCATTGACTGCCTGCAGTTTATTGTTCTGCACCGTGCTTCCCTTGTCGAGCGTAAGCGTACCCTCGACAGTTATAAGGGAAACAGATGATGTCACATTTTCCGCATTTCCGTCTGCAGTAATGTTTTTCAGCGTAACGTCTGCTCCCTCCGCCACATCAATGGCCGCCGTCTTTAATGAAGCGTCTCTCTTTATGACATGCCCCGCACCGTCGATAGTTATCTTTTTCCCCGCCGGAACGATGATCGCCTGATCTGCGGTAATATCCGCGCCCAGTGTGATCGTGTCTCCACTGGCAGCGCTGGCTATTGCTTGTATCAGCTCAGGTTCCGTCAAAGCCGATGCCGCCGCGAACACCGAAGTTCCGCAATATGCCGCGCCGAAAGCTATTACCATGGCCGCAGACAAGATAAAAGCCAGTACGAAATATCTGTATCTTTTTCCTATTGAATTCATAAGCTGTTCCCCCTGCAAGATATCAAAAAACGATTTGTATCAAGCTATACTTACATAAAAAGAATGCCTTTGGTCCACACATGGCACTAAAGGCATTTCAAAGGGAATGAAAAGTGTTGCAAAAAATATAATATGCTTTTTTCTGCATGTCAATCATGACCGCCGGCTCTGCCGGCGGTCATGATATGAGAACCATATGGGAATTATGTGATTCGTGATTTGCTTAAGCTAATTAAAACAGACACGTTTCAATAATGTGTTCCTTCTTGAAACCTTCAAGCTGAAGTTGATGTTTAAAACAGTCTACCAGGAAATCAAGACGAACAATGCCAACCAGCTCAGAACCGGTTACTCTGGCACCATATCTTTCGGCTTCCATCTTTACAACTTCAAACGGTCTGTATATCGGAGTAACTGAAATATCCATTACATTCATTGATACAACAGTGCCGGGCCTGCCTGCAAATTTGATTCCGATAGCAGTAACTGTTGAAAAGCCGCCCGTCGCACTTCTTATCGAATTAGCTATTGTTTTGGCAATAGAAAGATCTTCTGTGTCCAGAAAGACATTGAAAAACGCAGGAATATCTTTCATTGCTGCCACAACCGTGCCTCCGGCAGTTTCATCAAGTAGACCATCACTGCTAATGTCCGGTTTTCTCATTTCATATTCTGTAGCCCTTTGCGGATCATTTTTTGCTTCCTGCAATATTTTTTTGAGGCCTTCATATTGCCCTTTTCTGATGAAAGGAAGACTTTTACGCTCATCTACAGATGCATTCTCACAGGTATAGAAAATAGGAATCTGCGTTTCCTTAAAAATATTTTCTCCCAGTTTATAACCCAGTTCGACAGCTTCATCGATTGTAGTATTATGGAACGGGAATATCGGAATAACATCCATGACTCCCATTCTCGGATGAGTACCCACATGTTTCCGGATATCAATGTTTTCCTTACATGCTTTCGTAAGTGTTGTAATGGCATTGATCAAAGGTTGTTCTTCACCGACAAGTGTAAGGACTGTCCTGTTAAATTCACCTTCCGGCTCACACTTGACCATTATGACATCCTTCATATCTTTAATTGTATCCACTATTTTATTTACTATTTCAGGATGTTTTCCTTCACTAAAATTTGGATTAGCCATGTAGTATTTTTTTTCACTCATAATGATTGCCTTTCTGCATTTTGAAACACTAAACTATAACTATTCAGAACACTATGTTCCAATTTTACTAAATCATTGCCAATTGAATATACATCTTGTTTCATCATCTCAACATATTGTTCATCTTTTATCATTTCCAAATTGATCCACACATTGTAAAGAGCACCGATACCTCCTGACCTTGCACACATTGCCGCAACAAGGCCATCACTGCAGGCGTTAACATTGCCTTTTTTAACCATGATTTGTGCAATTTTCAAAACATGACAGCATTTTTTGGCCGCGTCAAGAGGAACTTCCGCTGCTGTTTTATAAGCAGTCTGTATTGCATTGTTTCTTATTCTTTTCTGATCATCTGTTCCTTTCTGCATTTTAAATGCGTTCATGACAGACTCAAATGCACTGGCATCATTAATGATATCTTCAGATAATTCTTTTTGCAATTTCACTGCTTCATTTTCAAGTGTTTTCATTTCACTGTAAACAGTTTCATAACCCGGCTTGCCGTTTGTTAAATCTGCTACCATTACCGTTAAAGATGCACCAAGAGCACCCAAAAGTGCAGAGACGCTGCCGCCGCCCGGCACGGCATCATCTGACGCCACACTATTCAGAAATTTTTCTACAGATACATTATTCATTCTTTTTCCTCCGCTGTTTTTCCATTTATAGTCGGATGTGAATATTTTTCTACATCTCCAGGATTTATATGATATCTGTAAAACATGGCAATGCAAAGGATTATTCCTACTATCCCGAGATACGGATATACGACCCCGATGATTGATGCAAATGGAAAAAGTGCGCCAAAGAAGCCAATGATACATGTTACGACGGCACATATCTTATATCTTATTTTATTTGTGCCTGCAACTTTGCTGCATACTGTCCAGCATAATGGAACTGCAGTTGAATATATTGCCAGCAGGATCAGTACAGTAAACATGAATGCAAAGAATGGTGAAATTGCCTTTGCTAATTCAAGTGTTGGAACTTGTTTATCATATACTTTATCTATGCTTGACAGCATTCCTAAATAAAACAATATCGCCACAAGCATAAAGCCAGCTCCGGCAACTATTCCGCCTGCAACTGCATTCTTTCGTTCCTTGACTTCTGATCCTAATTTGGTGTAGAAAGGAACCGCTATCATTACAGTGAATGTTACATATAGTATCCCTGATACCCACCATGAATGAACTCCTGAAGGATGAGCCATATTTAAAGTTTTCATTATCTCCCCTGCATGTAAAAAACCATCAATATTCTGAAGGAAACTAATCAAACCAATTAATGCCCCTATAACAACAATTACAGGCCCTACACATCCCAGGATATTAACAAATTTTTCGATTCCTAGCAGTACAGTACACAAAACAACTATTGTTGCTACTATCCTTGCCGTAATTTCATTCATTCCTGTGTATTGTGATATTGTAGCGCCGGCACCGGATAGCATAACAACAAAAATGAGAAAGACCATCACAAAAGTAAAATAGTCCATCAGCATACCAAATTTGTCGCCCAGCAAATATCCAAATACCTGTTTGGATGATTGGGCATGTATCCTGCGGCCAATATCCACCAGCACGGTCGTATACCAAATATAAAGGATAAGTGCAATGATACATCCGCCTATTCCCCAATATCCAAACGATACAAGAAATTGTAATATTTCCTGGCCGGAAGCTGTTCCTGCACCTATTATACATGATAGGCAAGCACCGGCTACTGAGATGATAGTTTTCAAATCGAATTTGTTTTCTTTCTCCATAATTGCCTCCTTTACCGATTTGATAATATTTAAAACTATTCCGATGCCATCTATTAAAGCAATATACATGCCATTTTTTATCATTGTGACATTACGCTTAAATGCATTGAAATTGTAAGGATTGATAAATTCTTTTTAATTTTGTTTTCATTTTTGTGAATCCAAAAAACAATAAAGATAAAAATAATTTTATCTTTATTGCCGAATAAGCATAGCTAATCATACAAATGAATTATCCATAGCCATTATCAAAAAAACTTTATTAATCAAATTTTTTTTATTGTATTTTGAACTTATTAACCTTATATTGCATATTTTGTGCGGATATTCCTAATTCTCTTGCTGCCGCTGCTTTATTACCATTATTTTTTCTCAATGCTTTTATTAATATTTGCCGTTCTACCTCGAATAAAACATCTTCCAGTTTTCCATCCGGTATCATTGATTCGTCAATACTTGTCAAATCTTTTAATTTATCCAGATATACTCCCGGCAAATGATTACTTGTTAATACGCTTTCATTACCACAAAGAATAAACATACTTTCAAGCAGATTCTTCAATTCCCTTACATTGCCCGGCCATGAGTACCTATTAAAGATTTTATATAATTCGTCGTTTATTCTTTCAACATTTTTGTTGTATTTTTCGTTGTTTTCAGTAATAAAGTAACTAATTAAAGGCTGCAGGTCTTCCAATCTCTCTCTCAGAGGAGGCATTTCAATACATGCTATCGACAATCTATAAAACAGATCTTCTCTCAAAGTCCCATTTTTTATGCATTCCCAGGGGTCTTTATTGACCGCAGCGATGATTCGGCATGCAATATGTATCTCTTTTTCGCTGCCGACTTTTCTGATCTTTTTTTCCTGCACTGCACGCAGAAGTTTTGTCTGACAGGTAATGTCCATTGAATTTAATTCATCCAGAAAAATCGTTCCGCTGCCTGCTATTTCAAACAGTCCCGTTGTATCCTTAGCATCCGTAAAAGCACCTTTCCTGGTTCCAAATAAAATGCTTTCCATAAGAGTTTCCGGTATCGTTGCACAATTAATAGGCACGAAAGGTTCATTACAATTTTTGCTGTTATTATGTATCAAATTCACAAGCAGTTCCTTGCCTGTACCGGTTTCTCCTATTATCAGCGCATCAGCATCTGACTTCGCCACATTCATGCCTTCATCTACTGCTGTCCTCATTTTTGTGCTTATTCCAATAATATTACTGCTGATTTCCTTATTTGACTTTGAAACATGGTCCAGTGCCTGTTTTTTTATTTTTTTTATTTCATCGATTACATTTTGTAATTTATCAATCTCATTAAGAATAGAGCAGCTTCCTATTACCTGACCATTATAAATAATAGGATAATAACTTTGCACTATCCTGACAGCAACGTTTTCAGAAGTTGAATAATTAATAAAATCATCTTTTATAGGTTCTTTCGACTCCATCGCCAGTAAAAATCTGCTTTTGATATTATTATTTGGACGTGTATAAAGCTGCGATGTTGTCCTGCCGATTGCATCTTGTACCGGAATTTTTTCCATTTCCGAAGCAGCATCATTATATTCTAAAACGATGGATTTTTCATCAGTAATAATAACTCCTGCTACCACTTTTTCAACGACAAAACGATATCTTGCCAATTGTTTCTTTAATTCCAAAATTGTATTTCCCGGATTATTTTCCCCTGACATATTCAACACCTCTTCGATTTGTATACCAGCCTTTGCTTCTCATTATTCATTATTTAATAAATAAGTCAAGTCAATATTGGCATGCTTCTTGCATGTAATTATTGTAAAACTATTACTACTATCATTTAAAAAGGAGGAGAAAGAAATCATTCTTTCAAATGTACTATGAACAGCAACATAAAAATAATCAAAGAATCGCAAATAAAACACATGAAATGGTCTGGAGGAACACAATCAGAAGTATATATTTATCCCGAAAATTCAACTTTTGAAGAGCGGAACTTTATATTCAATCTTTGCACTGCTACAGTAGATCTTGAAAAATCCAATTTCACATTTTTCCCGAACTACAATAGGATTATCATGACTTTGGATAATCCTCTTACTTTAAAACATAACGATGGTGAGGAAATCCATTTAGCCCAATATCAGCCGCACACTTTTTATGGTGAAGATAAAACTGTCAGTTACGGCAAAGTCAATGATTATAATTTTGTAATGGCAAGGGATAAATGTGAAGGTGATCTGCAAGTAATATCTTTAGCTCGCGGATGTACGATTTTCCCGAAAGTCGGAAACTTTTCATGCTCAAAAGTTATGGAACTCATATATGTTAAAACCGGGGCAGTAGAAATAAACGATAATGGCATAACTGATACTGCTCATCAAGGTGAACTGATTGTTTTTGACACACCTCAGGATCAGAGAAAATTTGTTATAAGCAATCATGGAACAGATACCAGTTTACTGATTATCGCTGAAGCACATATCTTATGATTCTTTTTTAATGATATAGCAGCGAACCATTAGAATTAATTAAAGAATACAGTGAACCCAACGGAGACAAACCGTTGGGTTCACTGTATCTCATGGTGCGCAGAGGATTTTCCAGCTCCACGTATTACCCTTGGTGCAGCTGTCGTCGCACCGAAATATAATAAACTATATTGTATATGCAAGTTCCAGAGCACTTCTGGTTGCGATTCTTATATTCGATGGATTTACCCAATCGCTGATTTTATATGTTTCAACATGCTCGTCCAGCAACGCCTGATACAATTGACCGCTGACAGAATGCTGTCCGGTCGTACAGATAACTGTATCTGCATCTTTTACATTTTCTGTTCCATCCTTATCGATAAAAGTAACCGAATTTTTTTCGATCTTTATTACATTGGCAGATACATTCACATCCGCATATTTATTGAGATAATCTACCAATAACATGCGATGTGCAAATTCATGCCCGATACAAATATCCGATAGCATTTCTAATATGGTAACATTCACTCCGGCTTCCACAAGTTTATGTGCTAACTCAGAGCCTACAACCCCACCTCCAATGATCACGGCCTTGCTGCCGCTCGGAATATCATATTTGTCATCTATCACTTTCCATCCATCAACAGCATTTTCAATGCCGTCGATTGGCGGAAAACTAGGCTCCGCACCCATAGCAAGCACTGCTTTATCTGCTCCCAGAGATTTTATCAGTTCCGGAGTTGCTTCTGTATTCAGACGTATATCCACTCCGGTACGTTCGGTTTCAGCCTTGAACCATTCCAAAGCATTGTTTACATCCGCTTTGAGAGGCGTTTTTCCTGCAAGGATCATTTGCCCGCCAAGCCGGTCTGCCTTTTCAATCAGCACTACATCATTGCCGCGTCTCTTTGAGATGATTGCAAACTGCATCCCGGCAACGCCGCCTCCAACAACCGCAATCTTGCCGGGACGTCCTGTTTTAGGAATATTAAATTCGTTAAAGATATCTTCATTGCCAACATATGGGTTCAACGTGCAGTGAATAGTCCCGTGGTTGAAATAGAACTGACCGAGACATCCATCGAGACAGTTCAAACATGGACGGATTGTTTCCTCTTTACCCTGAAGTACTTTATTTGTCCAGGACGGATCACAGATGTTCTGACGGCCAATGCATAGAATATCCGCTTTATTCTCATTCAGCACGCTGGAACAGAATCCCGGAGTTCTTAATTTGCCTACAATTGCAACCGGAATATTAACTGCTTTCTTTACAGCTTCACTCATATAAACAAATGTGCCTTCGTCATCCCACTGCGTCGGTTCAGTTTCCATAACAGAATACATCCCGACAGAACAGTTGATCATATCTGCTCCTGCCTGTTCACATAATTTGGCAAATTTAACTCCATCCTCCAAAGTATTACCATCTGGGACAAAATCAACAACTCCGAGTCTGACATCAATAATAAACGGTGAAGGACAAACATCTTTTATTCCTTCAATTATTTCCCTGATGATGCGGAAACGATTTTCTTTGCTGCCGCCATATTCATCTGTTCTTTTATTACTTGCAGGACTTATGAACTGATTCAGAAGATACATGTGAGCTGCGTGCAGTTCAATGCCGTCGAATCCTGCTTTTTGTGCGATCTTCGCGGCATGAATGAAATCATGCTCCACCCGGTGTATATCTTCGATAGTCATTTCTCTTGCACCATTTGCCTCAGAAGGCGCAATACCCGGCATATCCTCGCAATATTCGGGAACAGCCATGAACCCCCCATGATGAAGCTGAGCAATGATTTTAGTTCCGAACGCGTGAACACTGTCTGTCATTTCACGCAAGTCAGTTGTAGCATCATCACTGTTAAAACGAAGCTGACGTTCACTGATTTTTCCTTCCGGCCAGGAAACACTGACCGCTTCGGTGTATATTAAACCAAGACCACCTCTTGCTCTGTTGACAAAATACTCATAATGCTTCCTCTGGAAACTTCCATCAAGACCGGCATAATTTGTATCCATGGCCGGCATCGCTATTCTGTTTTTTAAAGTTACGCCATTTATTTTCAGCGGTGTAAATAACACACTATATTCTTTCTTCATGTTAGTTCTCCCTTCATGATATTCAGATTGTATTTTCATTTATTCTTTAAAATTGTGTCCGCCGCCGGCCACAAGACCTCCGTCTATAAGAATATCAGCTCCATGAATATACTCGGCATCATCACTGACTAAAAAAGTAATCAGATTGGCGAGATCCTTCGTCGTTGCAATACGTCCGGCAGGCGTTCCGTTTATTGAAGACATAAATTCCGGACTGGCCTTCAGATCAGCAACCATCGGAGTGTCAACAAGGCCCGGAAGGATAGTGTTTGCGCGGATCCCTTTACGCCCGAGTTCTGCGGTAAGATTTTTCATCATTCCAACCATAGCCCATTTTGATGTTGTATAAGCAGGCCCTCCGCCATTACTCATAACACCTGCTGCCGATGCAACAGTAACAACAACTCCTTTTCCTTCTTTGACCATATGATCTGTTACATACTTATTAAACCAGAAAGTGCCGTTAATGTTTGTCTCCATGACCGCATCCCATAATTCCTCTGTCATATTGTCATATTTTGCGAAATCATCAAATTTCCCCGCGCAGTTGACCAGAATGTCAATTTTCTCAAAAACTGCAATGGCGTCTTCAACAAATTGGCGAATGCTTTCAGGCTTGCGCGTGTTAGCCTGAAACGCTTCGGATCTGCAGCCTGCTTTTCGTATTTGCCCAACTATTTTCTGTGCTCTTTCTTCGCCTGTATTGTAGTGAACGATAACATCTGCTCCTTGCTCCGCTAAAGCAATAGCTACAGCTGCGCCGATCCCGGAACTGCTGCCTGTAACAAGTGCGACTTTTCCCTTAAATGTATTCATTCTTTGCTCCCTTCCAATCATACTAAAAAGATTATTTCCATCTAAAATAATATTATTATCGTTATTAATTTCGGGGCAAGAAACAAAAGCCGAAGATGATTTAATAAATTAAACAATCCTCAGCTTTTGTATGTTTCAAAAAACATTATCGACTTAATATTTAAAATAATCGCAAAACAAGATATATGGTAAAAAGGCTCCTACTTTTTTTCTGTATCAATCAGCACGCCTTTTTTCAGACTAGGCGGCAGCATCTCTGTTATTACGTCTGCCAATTCAGCCGGCTCCATATCGCAGTCCCGTCTGACCCAGTCGCATACTACCCTGCCCGCACCGTAAGAAATCAGCATCATTTGAAGTTTATCATGCTGACGGACAACATCGCAGTTAAATAATTCTTTATAAATGCCTTCATAATATTCCATAGCATAATGATAGATAAAATTTTCGAACGAATTTTCATCATGCACATCAATTATCTTTTTAAAATAATCTTTATTTTTCTTTACGAAGACAAAAGTATCATAAATGAAATTACGATAATGTGAAAAGTCATCCACGATCATTAGATGATTGACATAGTCATGATAATACCAGTTCATTAACTCATATTTATCGGCGAAATTACGATAAAATGTTGCTCTGGAAATTCCGGCCTCATTCAGAACCATCTGTATAGTAATGTTTTCAAATGAATTTCCCAGTAACAAACGAATAAATGCATCGCTTATACGACGTTTCATATCCATAATCACGCCTGCTCCACTAAAAAAATAACACCTTTGATTTATCTTATTAGTTATTATAGCATAAATATCCAATTACAAATATTGATATTTAGGCCCGATAATCAAAAATCCCTCTTCATCTGCTGCATATAGAACGACTTGTTGTCTATTGCGCGCATGGTCGCCAGGATACCGTCCAGATGATCGTATTCGTGCTGGAGAAGCTCTGAATAATCACCTTCCAGTTCCATCTCCCGCGGCAGAAAATCTTCGTCTAGATACTTTATTACCGCGCGCCTGTATCTCTCTACTTTTACCGTAAGGCCCGGGAACGACATGCAGTCATCCATGAGCACGTAACGCTCCTCATCAGGGAAAGACAGTTCCGGATCGATAAATACATATGGCTTTTTGTCATACATGTACAGCAGCCTTTTCTTCACGCCTATCTGCGGCAGCGCGACCGCCCTGCCGGCTCCATATTCTTCTCTGTAGGCCATGAGCGTATCGTGCAGATCTCTCACCCATATTTTTACATCTTCTGCCTCATCTTTGCTTATAGGCTCGCTGACCTCATAAAGCTGCGGGTTTCCCAGTTTCAGTATCTCCTTCACCATTTTCTTCTTCCCTTTCTTTCTTTTTATTTGCCGGCAGCTGAACGGTTATTATGGCCGCAAACATGAGCACACAGCCGATCAGTTCCCTTCCTGTCATATGTTCGCCGAGGAACAATGCCCCCGCTATTACTGATATTACTGCCTCCGAGGACAATATGAGCGAAGCGGATACCGAGTCCGTGTCTCTCTGCCCAAACACCTGCAGAGTATAAGCCGCGCCCGATGACAGCACTCCCGTGTACAGGAACTGCGGTATGCATTGCATGATCTCACTCAGCTGAGGATCTTCGAATATGAGTATCAGCGGAATGGACAGAGCCACACATACGGTGAATTCCAGTATAACAAGCATTATCGGATTCAGCTTTTCCGCATAATGATCTACCGTGATTATCTGTACAGCATAGGCAAACGCCGATCCGATCATCAGCAGATCTCCGAAGCCTATCGAGAAATCGCCTTTCACGCACAGAAGATACAGTCCCGCCGCACCGGCTATTACTCCGACCCACACCGAAACTTTGATTTTCTTGTGCATCAGCAGCCCGGCCAGCGGTATGATCACTATATACAGGGCAGAAATAAATCCTGCTTTCCCGGCTGTCGTATACACGAGTCCTATCTGCTGCAGCGTCGTTCCCCCGAACATGCCGATCCCGCAGATGAGCGCGGCAATGATCATATGGCGCTTGTATTCCCGCTTTCCATCCGGCAGATCGGTGCGCCTGTCACCATCCTGCGCATGTCCGAGCCTGATGAACGGCAGAAGCACGACTGCGCCGATAAGCATCCTGATGCAGTTGAAAGTGACCGGACCGACGTGCTGCATTCCGGTCTTCTGGAAGATCAGCGCCGTGCCCCATATAAATGCTGTTGCCAGCAATATCAGATTGCCGCGTACTTTTCTGTTCATCGATTATACCTGTTTCGTTTTACTTTCCTCGAAATATATATATAATATATCTCATAACCAGTTATTTGAAAAATGGCAAAATGTCATTTTGCGATGACGTTTCGTCATATCACTTCAGGAGGCAGTAATGGATGTTCTAAAATGTGAGGCATTTATACAATGCGCGGATACCGGAAGCTTCACGGCGGCCGGGGAGATCCTCGGCTATTCCCAGTCGGGCATCACCCGCATGGTGAGATCTCTCGAGACTGAACTCGGTTGTACGCTTCTGGTCCGCGACAGGCGCGGGACACATCCCACAGCTGACGGTGAAAAGCTTCTCCCGATAATGCGTGATCTATGCCGCTCGCAGGATCGTCTTATCCAGGCGTCCGCAGATATAAACGGGCTGACCGTCGGTGAACTCAGAATGGGCGTGTACTTCAGCATTGCCGCATCGTGGCTCCCTCATGTCATACGTGTTTTCAAAATCGAATATCCCAATATTCATATCGATATCGATGAGGAACTTCCCCAGGAACTTTCCAGGATGCTGGATGAGCACAGTGTGGATTTCTGCCTCATGAGCCGCGACGATTCACTCCCCTGCAAATGGATACCGTTAAAAGAAGACCGGATGGTCGTATGGCTGCCGCCGGATCATCCGTATGCGCAGAAAAAGAAATTCCCCCTCGAAAAAATCAACGGAGCATCCTTTATCGGCTCAGGTCTGGGCGGCAATACCGACTGTGAGAAACTGATCGCACAGGAGCACTTGTCTCCGGATATTCAGTATTCCACGAAAGACGCCAATTCTTTGTTTGCCATGGTCGAAGCCGGTCTGGGCATTACGATAAACAACGAACTCACATCGGCGCATTACAGCGGCAATGTCGCCGTGCTGCCGCTAGATCCCCCGCACAATATAATGCTGAGCGCGGCGATACCCAACGGACAGGCCATGTCCCCGGCAGCCGAAAAGTTCATTGAATATCTGAAGCGCTATGTGAAAAGCTTATAAAGATTTATTACCGGCCAGACGACTATACGCAGAAATTGCCGGTAATGATATGATTGTAACAACCGGCTGTCAAATTATCAGCCGCTAATTACTGCACCACCATATCAGCAGCAATATTCCCCCTATTATCGCGAGCTGTTCTGCAGCTGCCAACAGTGTCCTCTTCCAATTTTTCGTCAGATGCCTGCTGTTGTCGTTCTGCCTGACTACTGCCTTTGCTGCTTTGCCGCAATCACTGCCGTAAATCCTTGCTCTGGCATCATGTGCATCGTAAGTCGTCTGCAAAAATCTCTGCCACCGATGAGTCCGTTCAGCATGCATCAGCAGCTGATGCCTTAATTCCTTGTCTTTGAGTTTGAACACTCCCACACTGCCGTCCCCGTACGTCACGCACCTGTATATATTGTCATGGAAATTATTCTCACCCATAGGAACTATTACTGCATACTCCGTGTTATTTTTATCCTTCAAGGTAAGCTTCCGACATTTGATGATATTGAAGCTTCCCGCCCGTTTGTCGTCCTGTGTCGAATCATAGAGGATGTAACGCAGCTTCTTTTCCTCATACAGGATGCAGGCATCCCTGACCAGATACTGTTTGCCATATTCTATTGTGACCGCGTTGAACTTCATCGCTATATACTGCAGGCGCCGGTTCAGTTCCTCCTCTGTCCTGTATGCGTATAATGTCACTGCATCTTCGGATTCCTTCGCATAAAGAGCGTCTATCGCCTTAAGTGCGTCCGCCGACACCAGCCCCTGCTTCAGATCATGGATGTTGAAGTACTTTGCCATCAAGGCCGCGTCTGTCAGGGAGCAAACGATGTCGTTTTCAGAGAACACCTGCGCCTCCCGATTCTTTCTGCGCTCTTCTGCAAGCTTTTCGATTTTATCATTCTGTGCACGCCGCACCTCACTGATATCTTCGGTCTTGTAATAGAAGAGCGACATGTCGAGAAAGCTCTCGTAGCAGATCGTCGCATTGCCATATTTATACCTGGCTATCATGTAACAGCTGCTTCCGCTTATGAACCTCTCATCTGTGTTATGATTTTCTTCCTTCCTCGTGATTTCGCCGAAGTCGCAGCTTTTGAAGCGGTCGATAAAATCCATCAGCCTGTCCCCGAGTTTTGCGTTATGCGCAAGATTTGCCTCTATGCAATCTGATACGTAAACGTCCTGCAGACTGAACAGAAAGCACCCCGCATAGCCCAGGATATGCTCCGGGTGTTTCGTCCCGTAGCCCGCGCTCGCTATGTCATGTATTGCCTTCACATCCGGCTTCTCATCCACATAAAATAATTTCATATGCCTTTCCTTTCGTACTTCATCCCGAAAAGAGTTGCCGGCTGAACTGAACTGAAAGATCTCTGTGAACTAAGCTCTTGAGATTTCTGTATGCGGCCTGCGCGCCGTATCAAAGATACGGGCAAGACATAAAAATGCCCATCGTTTCGACGGGCATTGAAATCATTATCTTCTCCCATCGATCAAGCTTTAGCACCTTGGCTTCTGCCGGGTTGCTGTGCGGTCACAGAGCTTGTCTCTCGCGCACTCTTTATGGAATGACTATTAAGTTATTACTTTTATACTATATCACTTAATACAAAATAGTATGTACAATTTTTTATGTTATTATTTGGCCGCGGGGGAAACGCTGTAAATGGTAATATAAAAATGTACAAAAAGTGGAATTTAAAAATGTACAATTTCAGCTGAGATGCTAATGTGGTTCATGGAGGTGATGAAATCCATGAATGAAAAGCTGCTTGCTCAGCTGGAG
>JALCRY010000046.1 GCA_022652985.1 Eubacteriaceae bacterium
ATTTTCATGCCTCCTCCTAAAGAATCTCGAATACGAGATCAGGGCACATAGCGTAGCAGCTTCCGCATTGAACGCACTTGTCCTGATCGACCTGCACAGTGATAACTCCCTTACCGTTGGATCTGCCTGACAGGCTGATCGCGCCCGGTTTACAGTTTTCGATACAGAGATAGCAGCCTTTGCATCTTTCTGTATCCAATTTGATCTTATCCATTATTAATTCCTTTCATTGATGCCTTTTTGCTTTGTCGTTTCCTTTATATATCTATCAATTCTTATCACCATTTTTAGCCAAGCCAATTGATAAATCCACTTCATTCAAAGTTTTAATTTTTGTTTTCTTGACGAATTTGTAGATAAAATATAGCGCAATGAATAAAGGGACGCCGATATATGATAATATTATTCCTCTCCAATCAATTACATCTGCTGTAAAAGCGCCAATATTCTGACCTACTATTACAATAATACATACAGCAACTGCGAAGATTGGTCCAGCTGGAAACATTTTTGCTTTATACTTCAATTCATTCAAGTTTTTCCCCTGATATCTCATTGCTTTCCTAAAACGCAAATGACAACATGAAATCCACATCCAGGAAATAAATCCAGCCAAACCTGCGGCACTTAACAACCAGACATAAACACTTCCTTCACTGCTTCCACCAGATAAGAAACAGATAATAACAAACAATGTAGTTGCACATAAAGCCGTAATCGGCACTCCGCTCTTTGTAATTTTCGCGAAAATTTTAGGGGCTTTTCCTTCAACTGACATTGCATACAGCAACCGGCTTGATGCATATAACGAAGAATTGCCGCACGACAGTACTGAAGATAGAATCACAGCATTCATTATTGACGCAGTAAATGCAAGTCCCAATCTTTTAAATACAAGAGTAAATGGACTGACTGCAATATCTCCAACTCCCGTCTTCAACAAATTAGGATCTGTATATGGAATTAAGAATCCAATAACAATAATAGTCCCTATATAAAACAGCATGATTCGCCAAAATACCGTTTTAACTGCCCGTGGAATATTCTTTTCAGGATCCTCGCTTTCTCCTGCCGTGACTCCGATGAGTTCTGTGCCTTGAAATGAAAAGCCAGCGATCATGAAAATAGCCACAATGCTTGATACGCCGCCGACAAAAGGTGCATCTCCTTTTACCCAATTTTCAAAGCCGACTGCTTTCCCGCCAAGAATGCCTATTATCATTAACACGCCAACGATTAAAAATACAATTATAGCAACTACTTTAATGCTTGCAAACCAAAATTCACTTTCACCGTACGCTTTTACCGAGAACATATTCAGCAAGAACAGCAGTACAATAAATGCGGAACACCATATTAGAGGATTAGAGTGCGGAAACCAGAATTTCATTATTATGGCTGATGCAACCATTTCTGCAGCAACAGTAGTTGCGCAATAATACCAGTAATTCCATCCCAATGCAAATCCTAATGCAGGATCAAAGAATTTTGTAGCATATGTTTCGAAAGCCCCCGGTACAGGCATGTATGTTGCCATCTCTCCCAAACTTGTCATGACAAAGTATACCATCACGCCTATAAGTCCGTAGGCCGCCAGTGCACCGCCAGGGCCGGCAGAGCTCAAGGAATCACCCATTGCTAAAAACAGACCGGTTCCTATTGCTCCGCCTATAGCTATCATCGACATATGTCTTGGCTTAAGTGCACGTTTTAAATTTTCATTTTTATCTGTAAGCACCTTTTTCTCCTTGCCATATATTATCGTTATTCACTATTGATTCGTTGTTTTTAAAACAAGCTTATTTCCTTTTTTATCATGAAGAAATACAACAAGTAAAATTGTACCAATCACACCTAATGCGATACCATATATAAACATATAATTGTATGCATCGTTTCCCATCTTATCCAACCATTTACCGAACATTGCATGTTCAAACACATCCGGAATATATCCTATTGCAGACCCAAAACAAATAGCTGAGGCTGCAAGCTTTGCAGGAACCTTTCCTTCGGCAGGAATGGCGAACTGTACACCATAGCACATGCCGTTAAACCACGCTGTAATCAACACGATAGCCATCAGTAAAGGTAATTTCAAAACGGATTGCGGCATAAAGATTATAAAAGCCAAGCATATTGCAGCGGCAATATTACCCACAATTACAATCTTCGCAGCTGATCCAATTTTATCTGCAATAATACCGCCTATTGGAGCACCAATAGCTTGCATGCCATATGTACGCAAAACGGAAAGCACTACGCCAAATGTTACCGTTACGCCAAGAACATCCGTAAAATATGATGTTGTATAACTAACCGAAATTTGCAGGCCATATACACAGAATAAACATATTCCAAAGACCCACACCGCTTTATAATGTGCAACCTCTTTTATGCTTGCAAATAATCCCTTCAAACCATTATTACTAATACTGTCTTCATCAACACTGTCAATTATCCAGCCAAATTCTTTCTGTTCTTTCATCGCGGCGCCAACTGCCAAATAGCAGAAAACAGCAATCACAAAGCAAAGAATACCAAGAAATACAAATACTGCTCTCATACCCATTCCATTACTGATCTGTGAGTATTTATCATAAACAGGAACCATAGCCATATTAATAACAAAATAACCCACTCCCGATGCGCCCGAATAAAACCCGTTCATTCTGCCTTGATATTCACTAGGTGCAAGCAAACGTATGCCTTTGAAAATGGCTCCCCAAAACATAAACAGGCTTGAAAATATCAGCAAAAACCAAACTAACGCAGTGGTCGCATATGATGGAAATGCCACAATCAAAAAACAGCACGCTCCTGTTACAAATGTCGATACAGCAAGTACTTTTCTACATTCCAATTTTTCAACAAGCAGCCCGCCTATTGGTAATGAAAGTACTTCACCCAATCCGTAAATCGTCATTAATAAGCCTAATTGTTCATTTGTGCAGCCTGTTAATTCAAGCATCCCGTAATAAAAAGTGTATTTTATATACGGAATAGTAAACACAATTGAATTAATTAATCCAATAGAAATAACCGCTAATATGACTTTAGGTGTCATTCGGTAATTCAAAGTTTCGCTCATTTTCCCCCCTTGTATAATCCTACTCATAGCGAATGAGGCTGATTATACGCTCCTTTCTTCTACATTAATTTCATTGCAAACGCTTAACTAATTTTTGATTTAATTACACCAGCCAGACGTTTTATTCCCTCTTTAATCTGATCTTCGGAGGACATTGAAAAATTAAGCCTCAGTGTATTTGTACCGGACCCATCAGCAAAAAATGAAGCTCCCGGAATATAAGATACATTTGCATCAAGTGCATCTGACAACATTGCACTGGTATTAATATATTCAGGTACTTCCATCCACATAAAGATACCGCCGTCTGGAACAACATAATTTACAACATCACCTAGTTCCTGTTTAATTGCAGAAATCATTACATCCGCTTTTACTTTGTAAACATCACGTATCTCCTGAACATGACGATCAATATCATATTTTTTCAGATATTCTCTAATTTGCGACTGAGCGAATTGATTGGATTGAAGATCAGCTCCTTCTTTAATCTCTTCGAGTCTGTCAACAAATGATTTTTCACCGACAACATATCCAACTCTAAGTCCCGGACACATTATTTTTGAAAATGAACCCAAATATATAACTTTATTATTCTTATCCAATGATTTTAATGACGGAATAAATTCACCACGAAAACGTATTTCCCCATATGGGTTATCTTCAAGAATATGAATATGATCATATTTCTCCTGTCCGAGTAATTCCAAGAATTCAAGTCTTCTATCTAAAGTCCACGCTTTTCCAGTCGGATTTTGGAAATTTGGTATGACATATATCAATTTAACTTTATGCAACTCATCCAAAGCCCTCTCTAAGCTTCGAATAACAATACCTTCTTCGTCTGTATCAACACCGACAATATTACATTCATATGGCAACGTGGCATTCAGTCCATCGAGATAACTTGGTTTCTCAATTATTACTGTATCATGCAAATCTAACAAAGCCGTTGAAACAAGTGAAATTCCTTGCTGACATCCAGTAGTAATCAAAATATTACTCATGTCAATATCCATTTTTTCAACTTTCTGCAAGCGCTCGGAAAGAATTCCAAGTAACTCCGTATCTCCTTTTGTTAATCCATACTGTAATGATTCAATAGCTTTATCTTCATCCGACAAAATTAAATCAGTAACATCCTTTAATTCCTTTATCGGAAACAATGACCCCTGTGGCAATCCTCCGGAAAGTTGTATTAATTCTTTATTGTTCCGTGAAGCAATTTCTGATGCAACATCCCTTATTACAGATCCTCTAACTGTATTCATTCGTTCAGCGTAATTCATTTTCTCCTCCTTTTCATAATATTCCGCTGTGCGGAATTATATTCCATGTTTGTATTATAGAACATGCACTTCACTTTGTCAATGTCAGCCAAGTGAATTCATTTTATTATTAATTACATTATTGATGGAAGTTTGTGATAGCGATATTCTTCTGCGTGCAGGTTCATAAATGCTAAAAAGGATTATATAGTTCTTGATATCTGTTTAGTTATTGATTTTAATTTTAAGATCATCTTTTCGATTCCATTGGATTTCATATTATCAATATAACCGCTTATACTAATTGCAATGTCTGCCGACCCATCTGAATTTAATACTGGGCAACTTAAACAATAAAGACCTTTTTCTACTTCTTGATCATCTATTGCATATCCCTGCTCTCTAACTTTTTCTATTTTTTCAAGGAATTTTGATGGATTGGTAATAGAATTTTCCGTGCATTTTTTCAACTCCGCTGAAAGAATGGTTTCTTTTGAAAAATCGGCAGCATATGCCAATAAACTATTTCCTAGTGATGAATAAAAGCATTCTGTAATCCCACCGAGCGCTTCTGTAGATCCTAACACTCTTTCGTTACTTTTTTCCTGATATATAACGGCACAATAATATCCATCTCGATGACTGTAATCTCTAACAGCTACATTAACGGTTTCTCCAAATTCTTCCGCCAATTCGACAATGTACGGTCTAATCGTTCTTATTAACTCATTATTATGATTAATTCCAACGCCTATTGTAAACAATTTCAACCCTAAAGAATACTTACTGGTATTTGGATCTTGATATACATATCCTCTTGACTCCAGAGTAGAAATAATACGATACATTGTACTTTGATATTCTCCTAATTTAGCAGCTATTTCTGTTATCCCCATCTCCTTGTTTTCTGTATGTAATAATTCAATAATGTTCAATGCTCTTTCTACCGCAATAATGGTAGTTGGTTCTTTTGCCATACTTATTTCTCCTTTTCTTATTTTATTTTATCATACATTTGCAAATCTGTTGATCTTTCTCATTTTATCTTCTTGTAAAAGGCAATTCATCTTGTAATTTGAAAACCCGCTTTCCTTCAGCTTACTTGTTTCATAAAATTTTTCGGTAAAAATCCTTATCACATTTTTACCCTCGTAATATATTATTATATACTTGCAACTCAATTGTTTTCATTATTTACTGTTAATTATTTTTGTAGCATTTTTTAACCATATCTTTTGTATAAACTCTATATAAAGAATCTCACTTTTCGAAAACATCAAAGGAAAAACATCGTCCTCACATATATTCAAAAATAAAAAACAATCCCCCGAGCTCTTGTGTCTTCAGGAGATTGCCTTATAAAATTGTGGTGCTCAGACTCGGAATTGAACCAAGGACACGGGGATTTTCAGTCCCCTGCTCTACCAACTGAGCTATCTGAGCATGTTGTACCACATTGCGGTTATGAAATTTTGGTGGGCCATCAGGGACTTGAACCCCGGACCTGCCGGTTATGAGCCGGACGCTCTGACCAACTGAGCTAATGGCCCACAATGCATTTTTGGTCGGGGTGGCAGGATTTGAACCCGCGGCCCACTGGTCCCAAACCAGTTGCGCTACCAAGCTGCGCTACACCCCGAAATATGTTTCACGTTCGCGCCGCTGGCCAATCGCTTCGCTCTTGGGCGTCGCTAGCGAAAATCTTGCTTTACGAATCACTCGCTTTGCTCGTTCTTCGAGCAAGATGTTTTGGCAGGGGCAGTAGGATTTGAACCCACGGCACGTGGTTTTGGAGACCACTGCTCTACCAACTGAGCTATACCCCTACATCATCGATCAACTGGCGGAGAAGGCGGGATTCGAACCCGCGCGGCCCTCACGAACCCTAACGATTTAGCAAACCGTCCTCTTTAGCCTCTTGAGTACTTCTCCCCGGCTAAATTCCTATTCTCTGCTCATTCTTCGAGCATATTGTTTCACGTTCGCGCCGCATTCCAATCGCTTCGCTCTTGGGCGTCGCTTACGGACCTATCCGCACAAGCTTGCGAATGCTTGGAAAGTCCTATGCATTGACTCCCCGGCTTCAGCCGGATGGAGTCACCTGCTGGTGAATATTTTGCCTGACGAACCGCTTTCGCGCTCCGGGCAAAATGTTTCACGTTCGCGCCGCATTCCAATCGCTTCGCTCTTGGGCGTCGCTAGCGAAAATCTTGCTTAGCGAATCATTCGCTTCACTCATTCTTCGAGCAAGATGTTTTGGCGGAGAGGGTGGGATTCGAACCCACGGGCCCTTACGGACTCACTGGTTTTCAAGACCAGCTCCTTAAACCACTCGGACACCTCTCCAGCATGAGTTCTACTGTATATTCTATTTGGTGACCCATCGGAGATTCGAACTCCGGACACCTTGATTAAAAGTCAAGTGCTCTGCCACCTGAGCTAATGGGTCAAACTGTTCACCCTCAGTCAAAATTGGCTGGGGTAGCAGGAGTTGAACCTGCGCATGACGGAGTCAAAGTCCGTCGCCTTACCGCTTGGCTATACCCCATCGTAATTTTGAAAAAATATGGTGAGCCCACAGGGATTCGAACCCCGGACACACGGCTTAGAAGGCCGTTGCTCTATCCAACTGAGCTATGAGCCCATCTATATTTTGTTAAGTCACGCGGCACAGCCGGGACGGCTTAATAAAATTGGAGCGGATGATGAGAATCGAACTCACGCCATCAGCTTGGAAGGCTGAGGTTCTACCATTGAACTACATCCGCACAATCAGCGCACTCACATGCGCTGTGTATTCATCTGGAGCGGAAGACGGGATTCGGACCCGCGACCCCCGCCTTGGCAAGGCGATGCTCTACCCCTGAGCCACTTCCGCATAATATTTGGTGGAGGAGAATGGTTTCGAACCATTGTAGGCGTAGCCAACGGATTTACAGTCCGCCCCCTTTAACCACTCGGGCACTCCTCCATGACGAAAGCTTTCGCTTTCGGTTTCCAAATATGGAGCTGGCAGAGGGATTTGAACCCCCGACCTGCTGATTACAAATCAGCTGCTCTACCAGCTGAGCTATGCCAGCACATAATTGAATATCTGGTATATTTAATTGTAAATTGGCGATCCGAATCGGGCTCGAACCGATGACCTCCAGCGTGACAGGCTGGCATTCTAACCAACTGAACTACCGGACCATGTATTATTGGTGGGCGCTACAGGGCTCGAACCTGTGACCCCCTGCTTGTAAGGCAGATGCTCTCCCAGCTGAGCTAAGCGCCCCAATGACGAAATCTTTTAATGACCCGTCGCACTAAAATAATATACAGTATTCGGGTGGATGTGTCAAGAGGTTTTCACAGTTTCTGAAATAATTTCTACAGTCCCGGAAGTTAAATCTTCAAGCAGTCCTCTGAGCATCCCGGCGTTCTCCGCAGCCGTAACTGCAGACGCCGTAACTTTATCGGTATATTCTATGTCACGCAGCTCAAAACCCATCTCTTCGGACAGTTTCTGGAGCTTTGCTAAATAAGTATAATCCATTTGGGCTTTCACTTCAAGCATTTCTCTGACTTCTTTTATGCCGGCTTTTTCCAGTCCGAGTTTTGCTGTACCGGTATACGCCCGGACAAGACCGCCGGTACCGAGTTTTATGCCGCCGAAATATCGCGTTACCACGACCGCCGTATTCGTGACGCCTTCTTTTACGAGCATCTGCACAATAGGTGCGCCCGATGTGCCCTGCGGTTCGCCGTTGTCGCTCGCCCACTGGATCTGCATCTTGTCGCCCACTACCATTGCCGGCACATTATGCGATGCGTCCTTGAATTCGCCGGACACTTCTTTAATAAAACCGTCCGCCTCCTCTTTCGAAGATACGGGAGCAATCGTTACTATAAAGCGTGATCTTTCTATCGTCTGTTCCGCCCTCGCCCTGCACGCAACAGTTTTATACAATACCATATTTTTTCACCCGGCTGTAATCAGCCTTCAGGAGTTCGGCCGTTACCAGCGTGCCTTCTTCTCTGTGTTCCGTGGATTTTACAATTCCCTTTTCGTATATATACGAAAGTACTTCCCCTTTGTCATACGGCACGAGGACCGTTATTTCTTCTCTGTCAGCAAAAACATGCTCTTCAATAATATGGAGGAGGTCATTGACATTTTCGCCCGTCTCAGCGGAAATATTGACGCTCTCGCACGTCGTCACGCCGTAGAACTCTCCGTCGACCAGATCCATTTTATTATATACCATGATTTTATCTTTGCCGCCTGCGCCGATCTCTTCCAGGACGCGGTCGGTCACTTCGATCTGGAAATCATAGCCTTCATATGATGCGTCTACCACTTCCAGCAGAAGATCCGCCTCAGCTACTTCTTCAAGTGTGGCTTTAAAGGCGTCAATAAGCGTATGAGGCAGCCTGCTGACGAATCCGACCGTATCTATCAGGATGAACTCATGCGTCCCGCTGAGCTTGATCCTGCGCTGCTCTGTATCGAGCGTCGCGAACAGCATGTCTTCTACATGCACATCCTTGTCGCTTCTGTCCGCTTCCGTGAGCATCCTGTTCATCAGTGAAGATTTCCCGGCGTTGGTATAACCCACCAGCGCCACTACAGGTATCCCCGAAGCATCTCTTCTGTGCCGCGTGGTCTTTCTGGTTTTCTTTATCCGTTTCAGTTCGTTCCTTATGCTGTCCATCCTGCGGATGTAATGTCTCCGGTCTGTCTCGAGCTGTGTCTCGCCCGGTCCTCTTGTCCCGATGCCGCCCGCCTGACGCGAAAGTGACTTGTCGAAACCTGCTATCCTCGGCATTATGTACTGCAGCTGCGCCAGTTCGACCTGAAGCATACCTTCGCGGGTTTTCGCACGCAGCGCAAAAATATCGAGAATGAGCACGGTGCGGTCGATGACATGCACACCCAGCGCTTTCTCGAGGTTCCTCGTCTGTATTCCCGAAAGCTCGTCATTGAATATTACTGCATCGGCGCCCTCGTTCGCGCAGAATTCGCGCAGCTCCTCGACTTTTCCCTTCCCGATAAAAGTAGCGGTGTTGATCCGTTCAAGATGCTGCACCGCTTCTCCAATGACTTCCGCACCGGCTGCAGCCGCGAGGCCGGCAAGTTCCGACATCGAATATGACATGTCCTCGCTCCCGGTCTGCACGCCCGCCAGTACGACTCTTTCGTGTTCACTTGTTATGACTTCATTATCGTTTCCGAATTTTAACATGTTCCCCTTGATCAGTCTTTCATTTTTTCGAGCTGCTCATAGAACTTGTGGTTCAGGACCTTGATATGAGTGCCCTTCATGCCGAGGGACTTGGATTCGATGACACCCGCGCTTTCGAGTTTTCTGAGCGCGTTGACGATAACTGATCTTGTGATCCTCGAACGGTCGGCTATCTTGCTTGCCACGAGAATGCCTTCTTCTCCGTCGAGTTCTTCGAAGATCCTCTGTACCGCTTCGTTTTCCGAATAAGACAGCGTCCTGATCGCCATCTTGACGACCTCTTCGTTCCTGGCTTCTTCTTCAGCCTCGATGTTCTTGAGTCTCTGGATCTCAAGACCTACAGCTGTTGCTCCGATTTCCGCGAGTGCTACGTCTTCGTCTGTGTACGCAGGCTCATATCTCGTCAGGAGCATCGTGCCCCATCTGTTTCCGCCGCTCGTGATCGGAATAAATGTATGAAATTTTTCCTTGGTATTCTCGTCATGCGGGAATATTTCCAGCAGTGATTCGTCCTGCACATTGGCAAGAGTCTTGTTGATTTTGAGAAGCTTTTCATTGTACTCAGGCGGGAATTTTTCTGTACCCGTCTTTTCGTCGACTACCATTTCTGATTTGTCCTGCAGCCTCGTATAATAAACTCCGAGAAGTTTGCCGTTTACGTTCGTAATGTAAACGTTCGAGTCCGACTGTTTGCTGAGTATCTCGCAAAGCTCGCTGAATGAGAAATCTCCTTTCGGCGCTTCCTGCAAAATCCAATTGATTTTTCTTACTTTTGAAAGTATATCCGTTTCCATCCTAATTCTCCTTTTTATACTAATTGTCACGAATAGTTATCCATTACATATAATACTGAATTATAGCACAACTTTTCGGAGTTGCAAGACATTTTTAGACTTTTTCGAAAAGTTCTTTTGAACGACACAATTGCGGTGCTGATGTATGTATTGGATGCCGTAATGTGCATGTTTTCAGTCAGGAAACGGTCCCGTGTCTTCCGGCCTTCCGCCCAAAAACAAAGAGGCTCCGCGCCGGGATCTTTTTTCTCCGGCGCGGAAGCCCTCAAATGTCCTTTTAATATATCCTTGTGTTTACAGAATGAACTTGTCGAGTTCCACTGGATGGATCTTTTCTTTGAATTTCTGTTCGACGTATTCTCTGTCGACCACTATCCTGTCCTTGGACGGATCAGGCAGGTTGAAAGAAATATCCTCGAGCAGCTTCTCAATGATCGTGTGCAGTCTTCTGGCACCGATGTTCTCAGTCTGTTCATTCATCAGGAATGCCATATGTGCTATTTCCTGGATCGCATCATCCGTGAATTCGATCTCTACGCCTTCTGTTTCCAGCAGTGCGACCTGCTGTTTGATGAGCGCGTTCTGCGGTACTGTCAGTATTCTCTTGAAATCGTCTTCGCTTAGGTTTTCCAGTTCGACTCTGATCGGGAAACGTCCCTGCAGCTCAGGGATAAGATCTTCAGGCTTGGCAACGCTGAATGCGCCCGCGCCTATGAAGAGCATATGATCAGTCTTGACCGGTCCGTGCTTCGTATTCACTACGCTTCCTTCGACGATAGGCAGGATATCTCTCTGCACTCCTTCTCTGGAAACGTCAGCGCCCGATCCGTATGACGATCCGCTGGCGATCTTGTCTATTTCATCTATAAATATTATGCCGTTCTGCTCGGCATTTGTCAGCGCCTCTTCAGTCACCTGATCCATATCGATGAGGTTCTGCGCCTCTTCTTCTCTGAGGATCTTTCTGGCTTCCCTGACGGTCACCTTCTTCGTCTTGGTCTTCTTCGGCATCATGTCGCCGAAAATATTGCCGATGGCAATGCCCATGCCTTCATTGCTCATGTCCAGCTCATTGCTCTTAGGCTGATCCGTTACCTGGATCTCGATATACTGATCTTCGAGTCTGCCCTCTCTGAGCTGCTGTCTTACCTGCTCTCTCTGAAGTCCGAGATCTCCGGTATTCGATTTAGCCGCTTCTTCCTCGGCCTTCTTCTGCTGCTGTTCTTCATACTGCTGCTTCTGGCTCTGGTATCCGCCGTTGTTCAGGATGAAATCGAACGGGCCGCTTTTCTGATCGCCGGCTGCCTTCTTGCTGCCCGGCACGATCGCATCAATGATCTTTTCTTCTGCGATATCATCCGCGACCGCATACTTTTCCTCGAGCTTGCTGGCCTTCGTGATCCTGATTGCTGTCTCCACCAGATCCCTTACCATCGAATCGACATCTCTGCCGACATATCCGACTTCCGTGAACTTAGTGGCCTCCACCTTTACGAACGGAGCGTCCATAAGCTTTGCGAGCCTTCTGGCGATCTCCGTCTTGCCGACTCCGGTAGGTCCCATCATGAGAATATTCTTCGGCGTTACTTCCTCCATCATTTCTTCCGAAAGAAGACTCCTTCTGTATCTGTTCCTCAGTGCGACTGCCACCGACTTCTTGGCTTCGTCCTGTCCGATAATATATTTGTCAAGCGCCTCGACTATTTCTTTCGGGGTCATATTATATAATTTTCCCGGCATCTCCCTACACCTCCTCTATCTGTTTGACTGTGGAGCCTTCGAGTAAGTCAGCCTCCGGCTCGAGTTTTACTGCAGTAATGTGATCGTTCGTGTAGACGCATATCGTCGAGGCGATCCTGAGCGACTCCCTCGCGATTTCTTCCGCACTCATATCCGTGTGGTTGTAAAGCGCGTTCGCCGCGGAATACGCATAGTTCCCGCCCGAACCTATCGCCACGAAATCCTCGTCCGGTTCGATGACCTCTCCATTACCGGAAAGAACGAGCATTCCTTCTCTGTCTGCGACTATCATCAGGGCCTCCAGGCCTCTCATGCCTCTGTCGCTTCTCCATAACTGCGCGAGAGCTACTGCAGCCCTCTTCAGGTTGCCTCCGTGCTCTTCAAGCTTATCTTCAAATTTTTCTCTGAGAGTGAAAGCGTCTGCCACAGAACCCGCAAAGCCCACGAGCACTTTTCCTTTGTATATCGTGGAAACTTTTCTTGCTCCCATTTTCATGATAGCAGTCTCTCCCATTGTCACCTGACCGTCGCCTGCCATGCAGACATCGTCAGGGCCTCTCCTAACTGCGCAAATCGTCGTTGCATGAAATTCTACCATTTCTTTACCTCCGTTTTTACCGGTTTACTTTATAATCGCACTCGTTGTTCGAGCACGCATACTTTACAGTCTTGGATTTTTTCTCCACGAGCAGCGACCCGCATTTCGGGCACTTCTCGTTCACCGGTTTGTCCCAATAGAGCTGAGTGCAGTCCGGATAACCGCTGCATCCGTAGAACACTCTTCCCTTTTTGCTGCGTCTCTCGACAATATCTTTCCCGCACAGAGGACACTTCACACCCGTAGAAACAACTATGGGCTTAGTGTTCTTGCAGTCAGGATAGCCGCTGCACGCAAGGAACGACCCGAATCTGCCGTGCTTTATCACCATATGCTTTCCGCACTTGTCGCAGATCTCATCAGTCATCTGATCCTCGAACTCGACCTTTTCGATCTTTTCGTCCGCATACTTCAGTTCCTTTTCGAATCCCGAATAAAACTCCCTGATGATGTCCTTCCAGTCTGTATCTCTGATCTCGATCTGGTCCAGTCTGTCTTCCATATTAGACGTGAATGCAGTATCAACGATCTCTTTGAAGTATTCTTCCATCATGTCCGTCACGATAAAACCGAGCTCGGTCGGGACAAGGGTCTTCTTTTCCCTGGATATATATTTTCTGGCAAGCAGTGTCGCAACGATAGGTGCATACGTACTCGGCCTTCCGATATCTTTTTCTTCAAGTATTTTGACAAGCGATGCCTCAGTGAACCTCGCAGGAGGCTGAGTGAAACTCTGCTCGCCTCTGACATCGTCCGCGGCAAGCTCTTCTCCCTCCGTAAGCTGAGGAAGCAGTCTGTCATCTTCCTTGTTCTGGGAATAAACTTTCAGGAATCCGTCGAATTTCATTTTCGAACCCGTGGCTCTGAAAAGATACTTCCCGTTATTTATATCCGCTGTGACCGCATCATAAACAGCCGGACTCATCTGACTTGCCATAAATCTCGACCAGATAAGACTGTACAGTTTATACTGATCATTCGTAAGCGAGTCCCTGATATCATCCGGTCTCAGATCGATCCTGGCAGGTCTGATCGCTTCATGAGCGTCCTGCACTTCTTTATTTTTATTTGAATATGTATTTCTTCTGTGATATTCAGGACCGTAATGTGCAGTAATGAAAGCTGCGGCGGCATCCTTCGCTTCTTCGGATATTCTGACCGAGTCGGTCCTGATGTAAGTGATAAGCCCGGCAGTTGATCTGACTGTATCCGTCTTTATATCGACGCCTTCGTACAGCTGCTGCGCTATCATCATAGTTTTTCTGGTATTGAAATTGATTCTGTTCGAAGCTTCCTGCTGCAGGCTGCTCGTTGTGAAAGGCGGAAGAGGATTCCTTCTTCTCTCGTTTTCAGTCACTTTGCCGGTGATGAATTTCCCTGCCCTGACTTCGGTGAGTATCCTGTTCGCTTCTGTTTCGTTCGGGATCTCTATTTTTTTCCCGTCTGCCTGCATGAGTTTTGCGGTGAACGGTTTGTCCTTTCTGAACATTGCCGTAATAGTCCAGTATTCTTCCGGGACAAATGCTTTGATTTCATTTTCCCTGTCGCATATAATTTTCAACGCCGCTGACTGGACCCTGCCGGCGCTCAGGCCTCTTCTGATTTTTCTCCAGAGCAGAGGGCTTATCTCATATCCGACAAGCCTGTCGAGGACACGCCTCGCCTGCTGGGCATCAACCAGTTTCAGATTGATCGCCCTCGGCTTTTTTATAGCTTCCTTTACGGCATCCTTTGTTATTTCGTTGAACTCTATTCTGCACTGTGAATCCTTATCGATCCCCAGGATGTAAGCCAGATGCCAGGAAATTGCTTCCCCTTCTCTATCCGGGTCGGTTGCCAGAAAGACTTTGTTCGCATCCTTCGCTTCTTTCTTGAGCATTTTTATGACATCGCCCTTGCCTCTGATATTTATATACTGCGGTTCGAAGTCCTGTTCAATGTCTATTCCGAGCTTGCTTTTCGGAAGATCCCTGACATGCCCCACTGAAGCGACCACCTTGTATCTGCTTCCCAGGAACTTGCCTATTGTCTTCGCTTTGGACGGCGACTCGACTATTACCAGGTTCTTTTTTACCGCTGTTTTTTTATTTGCTGCTGTCTTTTTTTTAGCAGTATCTGCCATGCTGTTTTTCCTCCGTTAATTGATTCCGGTTCTTATAGTGTCAAATTATACCCTATTGATTCTATTTTGCAACAAATATTTTTCCGAGCGCTGTGTAAACAAGTCCTTTCATTTCAAGAACAGTAACAATGCCGCTGATCTCCGCCGCGGTTTTTCCGGTGCGGTCAGCTATGTGATCATATGTGACTTCCGACTGTTCTCTTATCACATCCATGACAATTATTTCATCTTCTCCGAGCTTCCATTTTTCATCCACGCCTGCCTTTCTTTTAATACCGAGATCCTGAAAAATATCGTCCAGAACCACGAGCGGCTGTACCCCGTCTCTTATGAGCATATTGCCGCCAATGCTGTAAATGCTGTTGATGTTCCCGGGTATCGCATACACCTGACGCCCCTGCCCGTCCGCAAGTCCGGCGGTAATAAGCGCGCCGCTGTTCAGTCCGGCCTCCGCCACGACGGTCGCATGCGAAAGCCCGCTGATGATCCTGTTCCTCTGCGGGAATGTATATCTGCTCGCCGGCATGCCGGGCGGATATTCTGTAACGACCAGTCCGTCGCGTTCTATCACCTGTTTGAGCTGCCGGTTTGCCGCCGGAAAACATATATCCGCACCGTTTCCAAGAACAGCGATCGTTTTCCCTCCTCCTCTAAGCGCGCCTTTGTGCGCCGCGCTGTCGATCCCCATTGCAAGCCCCGACACAACGGTGACATCGTGCTCTGCCAGTCTCTCGGCGAGGCGCATCGCAGCCCATTTGCCGTAATCGGTACATTTTCTCGACCCGACGATCGATACGCACAGCGAGCCGGCGAGCCCGATGTCTCCTATATAATAAAGCTGTTTCGGCGCACCCGGTATCCTTCTCAGCAATGCCGGATACTGCGCGTCAGACAGTCTGACTTTCTTTATTTCCATTTTTCCTCCTGCTCCTGCGGGCGGTAACGCATCGCTTCCGCAAGATGACTGCATCCTATATCCTTGTCTCCGTCAAGGTCGGCTATCGTCCTCGCCGTTTTAATGACTTTGTAGTATCCGCGCATATTCAGCGCCAGCTTTTCGTATGCCTCGGCCATAAACTTCTTTCTTCTCCTCCCAGTCTGCAGTAATGCCCGGTCATCCGCACCGTCAGCTGCGAGTTGAAGAATATCTCTTCATCTCTATACCGCTCGAGCTGAACAGCTCTCGCTTTCTCCACTTCCGCCTTCATCTCCGCGGAGGACATGCCCATGCCGCCGCCGGCTATTTCTTCGTATTTCACGCGGTCGATCCCCACATGAAGATCGATCCTGTCCAGCACCGGGCCCGACAGTCTCCCGCGGTAGGCAGCTATCTGCCCCGGCGTGCACGTACATTCGTGCAGCGGGTCTCCCAGATACCCGCATTTGCACGGATTGCTCGCCGCGACCAGGATGACATTCGCCGGGAACATTACTACCCCTCCCTGCCTCGCAATAACGACATTCCCGTCCTCGAGCGGCTGACGCATCGAATCGAGGATGCGCCTTCTGAACTGCGGTATCTCGTCTAGGAAAAGCACGCCGTAATGCGCAAGCGAAAACTCGCCCGGCTTCGGCCTTGCTCCTCCGCCGAACATGGCCGCCGACGTAATAGTGTGATGCGGCGCGCGGAACGGTCTCTCCTCGATCATCCGGCCGCTGTTATCCAGCATTCCCGACACGCTGTAGATCTTTGTGACCTGCAGCTTTTCTTCATATGTCATGGCGGGAAGTATCGTCGGCAGTCTCCGCGCCAGCATGGTCTTGCCGGCTCCCGGCGGCCCGATCATCAGAACGCCGTGTGCGCCTGCCGCGCATATCATCATCGTACGCTTGGCACTTTCCTGTCCCTTTACGTCCGCATAGTCCTCGCCGTGCAGGTCCAGAGTCTTCCCGTGATTTTCTCTACTATTATATATGCGCAGCGGCGATATTCCTTTCACGAACTCGGCCGTCTGCCTCAGGTTGTCTGCCGTATATATCACGGCCCCCCTGGCGAGCGAAACTTCTTCCGCGTTTCCCGGCGAAACGACGATTTTCCTGATGCCGTTTTCGATGGCGCAAAGCGCCAGCGGCAGCGCGCCTCTCACCGGGCTCAGGCGTCCATCCAGCGAAAGCTCGCCGAAAAAAGCGTATTCCGCCAGATGTTCTCCCGTCCTGCCCGCCTCCGCCAGCAGCACACCGACTGCTATAGGCAGATCGAAATGCGTGCCCGCTTTTCTGGTATCGGCCGGTGAGAGATTGACAGTGACCCTGTTTCTCGGATATTTATATCCCGAGTTTATTATCGCTGATCTTATCCTGTCACCGGATTCTTTTATCGTCGTATCGCCGAGTCCTATCACATTGTACGCAGGCAGCCCGCTGCCTATATCAGTTTCAACTTTTACCAAATGTCCGTCGATCCCCGCCAGGGAAGCGGTATTGACTTTTGAAAGCATCAGAATGCTCCTTTGCATTGATTAAGATAAACTTCTATAACATCAAACCGCACCCGCATTTTATCCAGCCTGTTCGTCATGATGTAATACTTCGCCGCAGCTCTGATCCGCGACCTTTTCTTAGCCCCGACCGATTCCGCGGGATATCCGTATGCATCGCTCGCTCTGGTCTTTACTTCGCATATTATGAGTTCCTCATCTTTTATCGCGATAATATCCAGTTCCCCCATCCTGCAGCTGAAGTTCCTTGCTATGACGACGCAGCCCTGCCGCCTGAGATATTCCTCCGCCATATCTTCTCCGAAATCGCCGAATTCTTTTTTGCTCATGCTGTTCATCACGTTCACTCCTCCTGCCCATGCCCGTAATTGGTATTATATGGTAATTTCCATATTCTGTCAACAGTATTATGTAAATATTTTACAGCAAATGGATCCCGATATGCATATTGCCTCATGCCTGCAGGCCGGGCAATATACTATTCCGCCGATATTCGATGTAAAGTTTGCTTGACATCAAATGTAAAGTATGCTTTACTATACATGAAGATGATCATCACCGCGCGGGAGATGTCTCCGCGCATCCGGACATGCTTTTTCAGGGAGGCGATAATTTGAAGAACCGTATAGAGGAACTGCGCAAAGAGCGCAGGCTCACGCAACAGGAACTCGCGGACGCTGTCGGCGTCACCCGGCAGACAATAATCTCACTCGAACGCGGGAAGTACATCGCATCGCTCACCCTCGCGTTCAAGCTGTCGCATTACTTCGGCAAAACTATCGAAGATATTTTCGAGGAGGATGAATGATGAAAACTCTAAAAGAAAAGATGTTTTACTTTTTGATCATATTCGTGACCGGGATAATAATGCTTATCGCCGGGCGCCTGAACGACAATGATTTTCTGTTCGGCATCGGCATCGGTCTGGCAGCCGTCTCTGTGGCCAAAATGATTCAGTACGCGGTCCTTTTCAAGACAAAGGATGCCGCCAGAGACTACATGGTCGCCTCCTGTGACGAACGCAACTTGTTCATCGCGGGCAGAGCAAGCAAACTCACGATCCAGATCACGAGTCTTGCGGGACTGGCCGCAGTTATCGCTTTCGGCGCCACCGGTTATGAAAATTATTCCATCCTCACTGCTGTCATTGTCTGCTTTATTTCGGTACTTTACCTGGCAGTTTATTTCGTCGTCAGCAGGAAATACTGATCGTCGTTACTTCTGCAGTATGCGCATGGCTGCTCCGGCAGCCTGCGCGGTAAACGGTTCATTCCGCGTTTCGCCGGTCATTATCAGATTTAGGCCGCTGAAAGTTCATCGTGAATGATTGACTCGGCTTTTGAGCGCGTCATCTCGCCCCGTTTGGTTTTATACCGCTGCCGCTCAGGATAGAAAGGATTTTTCCTGTATTCCGCTGTACACCATTTGGGATAAGATGAGGACGGTGGTGCATATTTTCAATTCTGCTGGATCTGCACCACCATTCACTGGGTCGCAGCGATTGAGCGGGCGCTCAACAGACGAATTCACATTCGCGCCATCGGCG
>JALCRY010000047.1 GCA_022652985.1 Eubacteriaceae bacterium
CGCAGCTTTTCGAATACAGTGCGGACGGAAGCAGGAGAACCAGCATATACTACTGCGCACCGAAGCATTCGGAACAAAAAGGCGGTCTGGAAAAAGATCATGAGTACATAAGGTATGTACTGCCTAAGGGCAGCTCATTCGATGAGCTCACACAGGAGCAGGCACAGCTTCTGGCGGATAATATCAACAGTACCGCAAGGCCGGGTCTCGGAGGCCTGAGGCCAATAGACCTTGCTATGCGGTACTTTGGAAAAGATACAGTGGAAAGGCTCGGACTCACTGTCATCGACCATGATGATGTAAATCTGACGCCTTCTCTGCTGAAGTAGAAATTCAGGCAGGAGGATACGAAAAGCATACTGGCAGATGCCAGGGCCGGAAGTTAGTCTTGCATACACGATTTCCGACTTCATTTTAACGTAGCCGCTGATCCGCTGTATTTTTCTAAATTATATCGTTTTTGTATTGAAATTCACAGGAAATGAGTAAAAAAACCGCGTTAACAGAAGTTACTCCTGCAAATACACTTTAGCAGAGTAAAGACCAGAACTTTCTTTTGCATTCAACCAAATAAAAATTCGGGGTAAATTCTGCTTTTCTTTTAGCGCAGATATGGTATAATGTCCATTGTTAGTGCGTGATCCGTTAGCTCAGCTGGGAGAGCGTCTGGGTGACAACCAGAAGGCCGATAGTTCAAGTCTATTACGGATCACCATAAGATCCCCGTAATCGTAGTGATTACGGGGATTTGACATTAGGAGGAATTGACATGGATACCTTTGATCTGGAAAATAAAGTCTGCTGGTCAGAGCAGTTCGGTCAGTCCGAAGGTCCGCTCCCGGCAGTAATATTATATGCGGGAGATGAGGTGCTCGAACAGATGGAACGCATTGAGGCATACATTATGCCGCCTGCAGCCGAACACAAATGCAGGCCATTCCTTCTGGCAGCCTTCGGTCCGGTGGAATGGGACCGCGATTATTCTCCCTGGACCGCTGATCTCGGCGGGCGTCATTTTGCGGGCAGAGGTGAGGAAACCGCAGCGTTCACAACAGAAAAATTCATTCCTGAAATCGGCCGCAGATACAGCATCAGTGAAGAAGTATATATTTGCGGATATTCGCTGGGCGGTCTGGCTGCGTTATATGCGCATTGCCTGTTCGGATTCAGCGGGTGCGCCAGCTGTTCCGGATCTTTGTGGTATCCCGGCTGGTTTGACTTTCTGGAAAAGCATATGCCTGCAGGAAAGATTTATCTCAGCCTGGGAGGTAAAGAGGAGAAAACCAGGGATCCTTATATGAGCCGTGTCGGCGAGGCGACGCAGCAGACGAAGAACATGATCAGATCATCGGCAGACGAATCGGTATATATAAGAGAAGCGGGAGGACATTTTAAAGAAGTGCCCGAGAGGATCGCCAGAGGTATGATCTGGCTCCTTAAATGATCACGCAAGGTCATTGAAGTTATAACAAGACTGTTTATCAGCCTCGGGAGGAATAATTATGGTATGGTGTAAAACGAGTTTAAAAAGGATAGCTTTGGGTGCTTTGTGCATAAGTATGCTGTTCATATTCACACCTGATACAGCTTTTGCTGCGGGCAGTACAGATAATGCTGCTCCGGCTGTTTCAGACTGGGGCATGCAGTCATATACTGACAACGGGGAAGTGCCGCAGACCGGCCGCGTTTATTACGACGGAAAAATCACGGAAAACAGCGGAAAAGTCACAGTAAACGGGAAAACGTATTACGGAGAAACATTTAAAGTAAATGTCTCGCAATCCGGTTATCTGTTTGCCTGCCTGAACGATTATACGCAAAGCAATGAAACCTGCCCGAATGATGCGGAAGAAATCGTGCTCAGCAGGACCGGAACGTCGATTTCACGTACATATGACTATTACAATACAGTGGATGCAATGCATGTGACTGCCGGAAGCGATGTATATGCAACAGTCTTTGTAAAAGACAGCAGCGAAAAACTTCCCTGCAGCTATTCGGCGGGACTCTCACTGGTAACAGAAAAACCGTCCGGCAGAACACTCAGCCTTGATTCTTCACATGCGTATTTTACACAGGCGAATGTAAGCAGTCAGCTGTCTGTAAAAGCAGCGCGTTCGGAATGCATAAGTGTTTCGGCAGCGGCATATGACACATATGTTGCTTCATCAGGTGAAGAAAACACAAAATATACACTGACTGCAAAAGTCGGGAAGAAGACGTACAGTGTCAGCGGAACGGATAAGATACTGTACCTGTCAGTTAAGAAGGGGCAGTCATACAAACTTACAGTCAGGGCGCCAAAAAAATACACAGGTCATGTACTTGCTGTAAATTTTTCTTCCCAAAAAACCACCAAAGGCGGAAGTCAGGCAAAATCAGCACATGCTGTCGATTTCAGCAGATCGTCAGTATGCTCACCGCTCAATTCGGGGAAAACGCAGTGGTATAAGATAAAGATCCCGTCGACATATAATCATAAGACGCTGGAACTTAATGTCTATACGGAATCTGTAAACGGCAAGGCTCATATTTCTTTCTATAATGGCTCTCTGAAGCATAAGAATGCCGTGACAGATAAGTACGGACTGCCGGATGGCGATATCGGATATGTCGCAGCAATAAAGGTAAAACCGGCTGAAACTTATTTCATCAAAGTGACTTCATCCGCGAGTACATTTGGCGCACTTGATTTTGAAGTTTCCAATATAGACCAATAAGTCGTCTAGGTTAAACATGTCTCTTTACAACATCCTCCACATAAGATATAATATTAGAGAAATCATTCTAAGATATATCACATTTTTTGGCTATGCGGGGTGCCGCTATGGAGGAACAGGGGTTTCAGCATAATAATTTCCTGGCATATATTCTTTTCCTTTCTATCTTCATGAACGGATTCGAGGGGGGAGGCTATCAGACCTGTCTTCTGAGTATAGGAAAAGAATTTGCTCTGACTGATGCTGTCGCGGGAATGATGGCATCGGCACAGCTTATAGCTGTTCTGGCCGGTCCTCTTATTTTCGGCTCGATAGCGGACAGACACGGTAAAAAAAGCGTTCTCAATGCATTCCTGGCAGTCAGGATCGCAGCGTGCGTATTATTGTGGTTCGTGACGGACAGCAGAATTTTTGCAGTCGGTATTTTTACCGTCGGAATCAGCATCAGTATCATTCAGAGTATTTCCATTGCAGGTCTTGCGGATGCTTATCCGCTTTCCGGCGGCAGAAAAATCGGTATGATTACGAGCATGTATTCTCTCGGCGCGGTGACAGCGCCGCTGATATGCGGAAAAATGATCGAAAGCGGCATTACCTGGAGGATGCTTTTTGTCTTTACAGGACTGATGGCAGCAGTCGTGACAGCGGGACTTGCTTTTACGAACTTTGAAATAAAGGAGCATCCGGCAGCGGAAACAGTCCGAGAAAAGACTGCTGCGGGAAGCTGGTCGGCGGCAGTAATATCGTTGCTTTGTTTCATCATGTTCGTATATGTCGGGGTCGAAAACGGTTTCGCTTTTTTCATTAATTCTTTCATGAAAGAAACGCTGGGCGCGGAACATTCATATCTTGCGCTGTCGATGTTCTGGCTGGCGATGATACCGTCCAGGATAATCTGCGGATACCTGCAGAAGAGAAAGGGTTTTCTGCTGACAGCCGCAGCTGCGGGAACTGCGCTGTCCGCAGTGATCATGAGTGCGGTCCAGAGCGGAAGCACTGCCGTGATACTGAGTTTTGTGCTCGGATTTTTCAGCGGAGCGATTTATCCAAATGTCCTTAATTTTGCCATGGAGAATGCCGGCAACAGAAGCGCAACAGCAACAGGACTTATCACTGCCGCGACCGGACTGGGCGGAGCAGTGATAACGACATCGTTCGGCTTTATCACGGAGGATTTCGGCATAAGAACGGCCTTTGACGTTCTGTCCGGGCTCATGGTCATGGATATTGCCGCCGCGGTGATTTTGATTATTATAGCAGGAAAGAATGCTTACAGGCATATTGAGGGTTATGGTGACTGATATGATGGATTACAGAAAATACCTTGATAAAGAAGAGCGCGGAGTTCTGAAAAAAATACCGGTAATGCTCACTGTTTATCTGGCGGAAAAAGGACGTTTTTACCCGGTTCTCGTATCTGATATACTTTGTCGTTTCCTCAATGATACAGAAGAAAATATTATCGCTAATTTCGATGAAGACAGGAAACGAAATGTCCATCCGGATGACTACAGGAAGCTGATGAATGCGGAAACATATGCTTATCTCCATCCGCAGGAGGAGTATCTGCTGGCATGCCGGCACAAGGCCGGAGTAAGCAGAAAATATAAATGGCTGGCCGGACACGGGAGCAGCAGGACTGATGAGAAAGGCAATCTTTTTTTCTATGTATCATACGAATACGTCACTGATGAGCAGCTGTCTGTTTTTGCTGTCAGCAGCAGTACAGATATGACGGCTCTTCTCCTGGAAAAGATATTGAGCACCACCCAGACGGCGATTTTCTGGAAAGATGCTGAACGCAGATTTCTGGGAGCCAACAAAGCATTCCTTGAATATTATGATTTTGCTTCAGTAAAAGACATTATCGGGAAAACGGATGAGGATATGGGCTGGCATAAAAATCCCGAACCGTATAAAGATGATGAAGTGCGCATTATCAGGGACGGCATCAGTACGCATCGTGTGCCCGGAAATTGTATCTCGCACGGAGAAAACCGCGATATAGTCGCCAGCAAGAGTCCGCTGATAGTAGACGGAGAAATAGTCGGACTCGTCGGAAGTTTTGAAGATGTGACTGAAGAAGTAAGGCAGAAAAGGAAAATAGATGCGCTTAATAAAAGTGTCACCGCCGCACTGAAGAGCGAAGAGCAGGCCAACAAGGCTATCAATGAATTCCTTTCGCGTACAAGTCACGAAATACGCACGCCGATGAATGCCATAATCGGCCTGTCAGAGCTCGCCCTGGAAAGCACGGAAGATGAGACAGCCATTTCGTATTTTAAGAAAATCAATTCGTCGGGACAATATCTTCTTGGCATAATAAATGATATCCTGGATATCAACAAAATGGAGGGCGGTCAGATAGAACTGCATCCGAAGAGGATGAGCCTGGCCGAACTCATGGAAAATGTCAATAATATTATTGCCCCTCTGGCGGAGGATAAAGGCGTAGAGTACTCTGCGGAATACGAGAATATCGAATATTATTATGCTGTGGCCGATCAGATGAGGATCCAGCAGATCATAATCAATCTTCTGAACAACGCCGTTAAATTTACAGAAACGGGCGGAAAAGTTGAACTCAAAATCAGTCAGCTGACCGACAGAGGCAGTCTGTATGCTAAAATAGAAGTCAGAGACAACGGCTGCGGAATGAGCGAAAGTTTTATGAACAAGCTGTTCAGTCCGTTTGCACAGGAGAACAGAGACCCTTCGCATTTCGGCACAGGCACCGGACTGGGACTGACGATTTCCCGTAAACTTGCACGGCTGATGGGCGGAGATATTACTGCGGAAAGCAGGGAAAATGAAGGAAGTGTTTTTACGGCCACCTTCAGGCTCGGCATATGTACGCAGGATGAAGACGCAATCAGCCGCGATGCCGGGATCCTTTCAAAATCTTATGAGGAATTCCTCGCCGGATGCCGTGTGCTCTTGGCAGAGGACAATCAGATAAACAGAGAGGTTGCGATAGGAATACTGAGCCGCAAGGCCGTGCAAATCGATATTGCCGAGGACGGAAAAGAAGCGCTCGACAAATTCAATGCTTCAGACGAGGGATATTATGATATTATTCTTATGGATATCCAGATGCCTGTTATGAACGGCTGCGATGCGACCAGGGCTATCCGCGCGCTTAAAAGAGCGGATGCGGGGAGTGTACCGATCATTGCGCTGACTGCCGATGTTATAGCGGAGTCTGTAAGGGCGGCCATAGAATCGGGGATGAATGATGTGGTGGCGAAACCGATAGATATCGATACATTATATATAGTCATGAGCAGGTATCTTAATACAGAGGCCTGAAACAGGAAAGCGTGAAAATAAATGTCAGTTCAGCAGATAAGTACATCAGCAAAATATATAGCAGACGGGCATATCCTGCTCGTTCTGTGCATTGTTTGTTATCTGGTGTGGTGGTCGATAACCTTCCGGCCGGGCGGTTCGGCGACCGCATTCGGCAATATTTGCATTACCGGGGCATTTCTCTTTGGTGCAGCCGGAGTCATCATCAATGCTCACGGGCTTAATATAAGACCTGCGGGGGCATCCGCAGTGCCGGGATGGTACATACTTGTCGGAGGGGCAGTGATTTACGTAATCCTGTTTGCTGTATTCACACTCGTGTTTCACAGAAGACTGACTACAGAACTGTTTCTAATCGTCGGATGGGCTGCTATGGAAATATGTACGGTGAACGGACTGCGCGGGACCGGGATCTTCGGAGCGGGCGGAAGCACAGCTGCAGTATGCATCATAGGCGCCGCTGCTGTCGTCAGTCTGATATGCTATATGTATTATTATGAGCTCGAAGGTGTGAAAGGCTGGATAGACGGAATGATCCCGCTGATAATCTCCGGCGTTGTGATGGCCGGCATGGCTGTCGCCGTATTTATCAGAAGGTAGATCTATTTCGCGTTTTTCTTTATTTCCAGTACTGTAAGAACATTTTCGCCGACTCTGAACCGGATGTCGAAATCTGCAAAAGCCAGATTGTATATCCGTTCGGGGTCGTTTTGATATGCGGGACGCGGATCGCAGCTCAGGATGCCGATGAGAGCCTTCCTTTTTTCCTCAGGCACGTCTGCAAGCATCGTGTCATCGACGGATACTTCAAGGCGATGTCCGGGAGAAGAATATCCGCGGTCGGCATCTGCATGTATATCGTTCTGCGGAATATACGGCTTGATGTCATATATGGGAGTTCCGTCGAGAAGATCAGCACCGGATACAGTAATGATATTGCCGAATTTTGCATCCGTGTCTATGCTGATTATTTTTACGGAAGAAAGCGCCAGCGGATTCGGACGGAACGGAGACCTCGAAGCAAAAACACCGACTCGTTTATTGCCGCCGAGATGGGGCGGACGCACAGTAGGGGTCCACGGCACTCCGAAATTTTCGGAAAAGCCCCAAATGAGCCATATGTATGAAAAACCGCTGAGACCCGAAAGGCATGAGGGATCGCGGAAATCCGGCTCGAAAATGATTTCGGCCCGGAGATCACCGACTATGCCGCTTTGCTTGGGAATGCCGAATTTCTCCTGGAAATCCGATCTTATATGTGCAATGGGTTTCAAGGTTATTTCATCAGACATGTTGTTATTTCCCCATGTTTCCGTAGAAGAGTATGATACTTTTGCAGACGCTGTATCCGTCTTCGATATTCGTGTACAGCGAAATCATGTTGAGTGAATTATCTTTGCTGTAGAATAATGCGCAGTCGTTCTGCATGTATGTAGACGATGTGTCGAGACTGAATCCGTACTCGTCGGAAGCCGTTTCAAAATCTTTCGCCAGCGTGCTGTTATTATTGTAAGGCCACAGCGGAGTTTCGCGGGAAATCCTGAAATGCATATCGTTGAGTTTCGCGGTTGCCTTGAATTCCTTGTTCATTGTTTTCATTTCATCCGCATCGATGCTGCGTGCCGAAACCTCAGCCTTGAATTTTGTGCCTTTCAGCGTGAGGCGTCCCAGGTTTGTGACCGCTATGGAATCGCCGGAATCCTGACCGTCGATCGTCGCGTAAACACCGTCGCTCATCGTGTACATCAGACTGAGTACATTCGATGTGTCGTCTGTCGAATAAACTTTAGCAGGTTTTTTGACTTTGGTCAGTGTATAAGTCATGTTGCTTTCTTTGGAGACATATTTATCCTGATAATCGGATTTGGCATTGGCAACTTTTTTCTCGAATTTCGTAATATCATTTTTGTCTATGACAACAGTAACTGATGCGCTTGTCGGATAGGTGTCGAATGATGAGCCGCCCCTGAATCCTGCGACCTCGATGACCATGTTCGAGGATTGACAGCTGTTGACAAGAGAGGCGAGGGACTCGATCGGATTAGGATGCGTCCTGCTTCTGTCGCCGCTGTTTCCGCCTTCAAAACCGCCGATAGTGATCCTGTACGCCTGATCTCCGGTCGTGGAAGTCTTGGACACCGTCCTGTAAATGGTATATTTGGCAGTCGATGCGCTTCCGGTAAAAAGTTTGGTGTTTTTCCCGTAGCTCAGATTCAAAAGGTTGTCAGACTTCAGATATCCGGTGCTTACCGCTGAAGCATCGGCAGTAATGAGAAGGTCGATTTTCCCGTGGTTGGTCGTGTCCTTGAGTGAGGAGAGCGCTATGGCGAGCACCTGGGCATCCTGGGAACTCTCGTGACCGGTAATACTGCACTGCAGTGTCGAGTCACCGGCCTTTTCATAGCCGGCAGTCGCGTCTTTGGACAGCACAAGATTGTCATTGCCGATATTCCTGGCGGCAATGTCGTTTTTCTTCGCCCATTTGAGGACCCATGCGCTGATGTCTCCCGCGTTCTTAGCATCTGCGGACACGTCTTTTATCTCCTCGTAGGTATCATAAATATCGTTTTTGACGGTTTTATCACTTATCTCATCATTTTTCGATGTGCAGCCTGCAGATAACAACAGAGTACATACAAGCGAGGCTGATACGATAATCGAAAATGCTTTTTTCATGTTCAATCTCCTGTTTATTATTTCCTGTAAAACATATATAATAATACCATAATTATCTGCGTTTTGGGTATTGTTACAACAAAAACACTTTATGATACAGGAGTTAAAATATGACAGACATTTTAGTTACACTTCCGATGCATGATGGGACCAGAGAGAAATATTATGCAGCGGCGCCGGACTGCAGCTTCGAATTCAGAAAATGGAACGACTATACAGAAGAAGCGGTTGCGGGCAAGGAAATAATACTGGGAAATATCCCGCCGAAGTTTATTAAATACGCTGACAAGCTCAGATGGATACAGCTGCACAGCGCCGGAAACGACGCATATGCAAAGGATCCCTCATTACTGAGGGACATTATACTGACGAATGCTTCCGGGTGTTACGGACTTGTGATAGCTGAGTATATGGTGGGCGCAGTCATAGGCGCGCAGATGAATCTGTTCAGGTATGACAGAGCTATGCAGAAAAGAAAATGGACAGATGAGGGCAGGATACATTCAATAATGGATTCCACAACTGTCGTTCTGGGACTCGGCAATGTCGGAAGCGAATTCGCGTGGAGGATGCATGCTCTCGGTTCGAAAGTAATAGGAGTCAAGAGGACGCCGGGCGTGAAACCGGACTTTGTCGATGAACTCTTCACGATAGACAGACTTGATGAAGTGCTTCCGCGGGCAGATATACTGGCGGTCACACTGCCGGCCACTAAGGACACATATCATATGATCAGAAAAGAGCAGTTTGAACTTATGAAGGATACTGCGCTGTTTGTGAATACAGGCAGAGGATCCGTCGCCGCGGAGGATGATCTCGTCGAGGCTCTGAACAGCGGAATGATCGGCGGAGCCTGTCTGGATGTTTACGAGAAAGAACCGCTGCCGGAAGATGATCCGCTGTGGGATGCGAAAAATGTTTTTATGACGCCTCACGTTTCCGGCGGATGGCATCTTTACAGTACGGTGGAAAAAATCAATGAGCTTGCCCTGCGGAATCTGCAGGCGTATCTTGCGGGCGGAAAGCTGGAAAATGTAGTGGACTTTACAAGGGGGTACTGATGGGCAGAACATTATATCTGGAATGTTACTCGGGGATCAGCGGCGATATGACGGTCGCCGCGCTGCTGGATCTAGGCGCGGACAGAGAAGGTCTTCTGAAGACGCTGGACGAACTGCAGGTCACGGGATATGAGATAAAGATAGGAAGGGTGGTCAAAAATGGCATTGACGCCTGCGATTTTGATGTGATCCTCGAAGACGATCATGAGCATGAACATCATCATGATCACGAACATGACCATGAACACGAGCATCATCATGACCATGATCACGAACATGAGGATCATCACGAACATGACCACGAGCACGAACATCATCATGATCACGGGCATGTTCACAGAAATCTCGTTGATGTCAATGAGATCATCGACAGGATAAGCGGAAAAGAACATGTCAAGGAACTGGCAAAAAGGATTTTCGACATAGTAGCTGAGGCGGAAGCCAAAGCGCATGATTTGCCGAAGAATGAAGTGCATTTCCATGAAGTCGGTGCAGTCGATTCCATTGTGGATATCGTCAGCGCCGCCTATTGCATAGATGATCTGGGGATAGACGAGGTCATAGTATCGGAGATATTTGAAGGTTCCGGCCACGTGCACTGCCAGCACGGAACGCTTCCGGTCCCTGTGCCTGCAGTAATGAATATCGCACAGGCCAGCGGTCTCCCGCTCCATATAACTGACAATGACGGCGAGATGGTGACGCCTACAGGTGCGGCTATTGCCGCGGCTGTCAGGACAGGAGACAGGCTCCCGGAAAGATATATTGTAAAAGCGTCCGGGATCGGTGCGGGAAAGAAAGATTTCGAAAAGGCCAACATTCTGAGAGCGATGATAATTGCTCCCGCGGAACCGGAGAAAGCAGACGAAGACGAGATATGGGTGCTGGAGACGAATGTCGATGACTGTTCCGGAGAAGCGGCGGGGTATACGGTCGAACGGCTAATGGATTCGGGAGCCAGAGATGCTTTCCTGGTGCCGATATATATGAAGAAAAACAGACCGGCATTTATGATCAAGGTCATATGTGCTGCACGCGATATCGAAAAACTGGAAGATATCATATTCGCGGACACAAGCACGATCGGGATCAGAAAGTATCCGGTGAGCAGGAGAATTCTGAAGAGAAGGAACATTACTGTATCGACGCCTTTCGGCGACGTTAATGTAAAAGCCTCGGAATTCAACAATAAAGAGCGTTATACTCCGGAAGCAGAGAGCGTAAAAGAGATCTGCGAGAGGACCGGAAAGGGATGGCAGGAAGTTTATTCCGTGATAATGTCATCATTGCACAATTAAATATAAAAAATGCTTGTAAACACTATATCCTTTATGTTATAATTCTTATCGTTCGACAGAAAATAAGCGGATAGCTTTAGATAAGTGATATAAAAGAAGGAGGTGCGGCAGATGTCAAAAAAATGTGAGATTTGCGGAAAGCAGCAGGTATCAGGGAACAATGTATCCCACTCAAACAGACATTCGAGAAGAAAGTGGAATGCAAATATCCAGACTGTTAGAGTACAAGAGAACGGCGTAGTCAGAAAGGCTAACGTATGCACAAGATGCATAAGATCAGGCAAAGTTGACCGTGCCAACTAATCGTTTTGCAAACTAAGATTCTGTTCCCTGCAGGGACAGAATCTTTTTTTCGTTTACGGAGGAAATGATATGGCGGATGCGTATACGGTCAGGACGGATATCGGCAAGATCGTTATTCAGAACAATTCAATAAGAGAAATAGTAAAAAATGCCGTCGATGATTTCGGAGGACGAGTCAGCATTACGAATAAGAAGGGACGTCCGCAGGGACTGTTCGGCGATGATTCGCGAGATATAGAAATCGAGATCGTGGACGGGAGAATTGCGATAAAGACGTATATAGTTATCAGATTCGGAAGCAGTATACACAATGTTACGAGCAGGATAATGGATTCTGTCTGCAGCGATATAGAACTGCTGACCGGACAGAAACCGGCATCCATTACTATAAATGTCGCGGGAGTCATGTCCACGAAACTGGCCAAACGCGATATCGAGGTAGAAAAACATTATGATGATTGACAGCAGCGTCACTGAAATACGCGGGATCGGGCCCAAGAAGGCGGCAGCTCTGGAAAAGCTGGGTATCAGGACTGTCGGAGATCTGCTGCGTTTTCAGCCGCGTACATATGAGGACCGGAGAAATCCGGTGCCTATATCAGAACTGGAGCCGGGGATGCCTGCGTTTGTCAGGGGCGTCGTTATTAGTGTGGTTTCAGATCCGAGAAGGTACAGCAGGAAAAGAGTGCTGAAGGTGCTCGCAGAGGACAGCTCCGGGAGAATGGAGGTTGTCTTTTTTAATGCGCCTTTTCTGGCGCGGGATTTCGTGAAAGGCGAAGAATATTGTTTCTACGGGCGGCCTTCCGCTAATAAGGGACATATCCAGATGATACATCCGGAGTTTTCGAAGGCAGGAGGAGCGCGGGAAGAAATAGTGCCTGTATATCCGCTGACGGCAGGCATTACGCAGTATGAGCTGAGGCGTCTCGAAAGGGAGGCGGCAGGACTGGCCGCCGATGCGGAGGATTTCATGCCGCAGGATATTATCAGCGGCAACGGGCTCTGCAGTCTGCAGGATGCTTTGAAAAATATACATTTCCCCGCTGATATGGATGCTCTGAATGCCGCAAGATACCGTCTGATGTACGATGAAATGTTCGTGCTGCAGACAGGACTTCTGATGATGCGCTCCGGCGGGGAGGAAGGCATTGAGTTTGCAGAGGACGGCACGGAAAAGGAATACCAGTCGTTTCTTCCTTATGAACTCACGGGAGCACAGAAGAGGGTGATCTCCGAGATAGCCGCCGATATGGAGCGGCCTGAGAGGATGAACAGACTCGTGCAGGGAGATGTCGGATCCGGTAAGACAGCTGTGGCAGAAGCAGTTCTGTATAAGGCGGTCAGAAACGGCTTCCAGGGGGCTTTTATGGCACCAACTGAGCTTCTTGCCAGACAGCATTTTCATACGCTTACAGAGGACTTTAAAGGCCATGGAGTAAATGTGGGGATACTGACGGGGCATTTGTCCGCCGGGGAAAAACAGGAAACGCTGAAAGCGCTGAAAGCGGGCGAAATCGATATTATGATCGGGACGCATGCGCTGATACAGCCGGATGTCGAATTCAGAAAACTGGGTCTGGTAATAACTGACGAGCAGCACAGGTTCGGTGTGGATCAGCGTTCGAGGCTCGGAGACAAGGGCAGGTCGCCGGATGTCCTGGTCATGACGGCTACGCCGATACCGAGGACGCTGGCCGTTATTATGTACGGAGATCTTGATGTTTCTGTGCTGGACGAACTTCCTCCTGGCAGGCAGAAGATACTCACGAAGGCAGTCACGGACAAGAGCCGGGATCTGGTATATAATTTTGTACGCGGACAGGCAGCCGGGGGACGGCAGATCTATGTGACAGCGCCGCTGATCGAGGATTCGGAAGAAATCGACGCCAGGTCCGCGGAGAGCATATTTGCCGAACTGTCGAAAAAATTTCCAGAATGCCGCATCGCCTTACTGCACGGGCAGATGAGCGAACAGGAAAAAAGCAGCATCATGGAAGATTTTTCCGCCGGTGCATATGATATACTTGTAGCTACCGTTGTCATTGAGGTCGGCATCGATGTGCCGAACGCGACTGTAATGGTAATAGAAAGCGCCGAGAGATTCGGTCTTGCTCAGCTGCATCAGCTCAGAGGCAGGGTCGGCAGAGGAAAGGAGCAGTCTTACTGCATCCTTATTACGAACGGCGAAGGACAGGTGGCAAAAGACAGGGCGCGCACGATGGTCGAGAGCAGCGACGGTTTTTATATTGCGGAGAAAGATCTGGAACTCAGGGGACCGGGAGAATTTTTCGGCACGAGGCAGCATGGCATTCCGGATATGCAGCTGACGGATATGGTGAAGCATATGGACATCATGGAGCAGGTGCGCGGAAAGGCACTGGAACTTTTTGAGGACGATCCGGGTCTGATCAGGGAAAAGAACAAAGGACTGAGGAACAGGGTGGAAGCTCTGTTCGGAGAAGATATCAATATACATATATGACCGAGGAGGACGGATATGAGGATAATTGCCGGGGAATTCAAGGGCAGGAGGCTGAATACGCCGAAGGATGACAATGTCAGGCCTACTACGGATAAAGTGAAAGAAGCTCTGTTCAGTATTATTCAGGATCATCTTGACGGGACAGAGGTCTGTGATCTGTTTGCAGGTACGGGAAATCTGGGGCTTGAGGCTATCAGCAGAGGAGCGCGCAAGTGCTGGTTCGGCGATCACGCCGGTTCCAGCATAAGGATAATCAGTGAAAATGTCGCTTTGTGCAGAGCAGAGGAACGCGCGGAAATAGTTCAGGGCGATTACGCCAAGGTGCTGGACAGGATAAGGGAGCCGATAGATGTGTTCCTGCTCGACCCGCCTTATCACAGAGAGCTTCTTGAAAAAGCGATCGAGATGATCAGCAGCAGGGATCTGCTGGCGGAGGGCGGCATCATCATTGCGGAGCATCACCGTGAAAAGATCATGCCGGATACTATTGGAAAGTTCGAGAAAATCAAGGAGAAAAGGTACGGCAGAGTTGTACTTACCATTTACGTGTGATAAAATATTTCCAATAAGTTGAAAAACGGAGGCTGAAAAATGACCAGAGGACTTTATGCCGGATCTTTTGACCCAATGACTTGCGGACATGAAGACATGATAGTAAGAGCGGCAAATCTTTGTGATGAACTGGTAGTCGGCATCATCGAAAATCCCTCGAAGAAACCGATGTTCACCGCAGATGAAAGAAAAGTCATGATAGAAAAGGTATGCAGCGGCATACCGAATGTGAAGGTGGACTGTTTCAGCGGACTTCTTGCTGATTATGTTAATGAAAACGGATTCAGCATGGTGATCCGCGGGCTGAGGAGCAATACCGATTTCGAGTATGAGCTTTCGATGGCTCAGATAAATGCGAGGCTGTACAGGGACAATGTGGAAACTGTGTTCCTGATGACGGATCCTCACTATTCGTTCATCAGTTCATCGATGGCTAAGGAAGTATTCACGCTTGGCGGAAGTATCGAAGGGCTGGTGCCTGATGAAATACTTAAAACCATGAAAAACAAATGCAGATAGATCTTTGCACGCAGGAGGTAAAGTATGAAGGTTTTGGATTTATTAGAAGAAATCGAAGAGATAGTAGATACAGCATCGGGATTCCCGCTGACAGGGAAAATCATGGTAGATGCGAATGAACTTCTCGAGATAGTCAAGGAGATCAGAACGGAGCTGCCTGATGAGATCCAGCAGGCGCAGTGGATCAAAAACGAGAGAGACAGGATACTGGGCGAAGCTAAAACCGAATACGACACTATCGTAAAGGACGCTCAGAAGCAGGCTGAAGCACTCATAGATCAGGACGAGATCATGAGAAAATCGAAGCAGAGATCGTCTGAGCTCATGCAGTCTACGGAAGACAATATCAGACAGCTGAAAATGAGTACCTACGACTATGTCGACGGTATATTGTTCGACTTCCAGGAGAAGATGGATGAATTGTCCGCTACCTATTTCTCGGATATGTTCAATAAGCTCGAAGCCACTTTCAATGAAGTCAATGCCACTCTTGCCAGCAACAGAGAAGAGATCAAAGAAATGGCTTACAGGACTTCAGTGAACATCGAAGATCAGGGTCGTCCTGCTCAGCAGGCGGAACAGCCGGCTCCGGACGGGGAAGAATACTTTGAAGACGACGGAGACTATTCAGACAGGTGAGAACGACAGGGATCATAGCTGAATACAATCCTATACATAACGGCCATATCCGCCACCTTGAAAAAGCAAGAGAGGCAGGTAAGGCCGATTTTGTAGTTGCAGTAATGTCGGGGGATTTCACTCAGCGCGGAGAGCCTGCGATATTCGACAAGTGGATGCGGGCTGAAATGGCAGTAGATGCGGGGATCGATCTGGTTGTCGAGCTGCCTTTTGTATATTCGTGCGGAAGTGCGGAATATTTTGCCGAAGGCGGAGTCAAAGTACTGAGAGCGCTGGGCGTTGTCGATACGCTGTGCTTCGGCACGGAAGAAAAAGACCTGATTAAACTGGCAGAACTGGCAGAACTGTTTTCAGAAGAGCCGGATACATATAAGAAGGCTCTGAAAAAGCATCTCGATCTCGGACTTTCATATCCCAGAGCGAGGCAGCTCGCAGTGAATGAGATCATGGAATGCGGCAATATACTGAACAAACCAAATAATATCCTCGCGCTTGAGTATCTCAAGGCACTCGGGGGCGTGGATGACATAAAACCAATTTCTGTTTACAGGAATACATCAAAACACAGCGATACAGCCATCTGCGGAGATGTGGCAAGCGGTTCCGCAGTGCGTTCCTCACTGCTCTCGGGCAAGCGGGAAGAAGCGTTCGGAGCGGTCCCGGACACATCGGCGGCGCTGATCGAAAAGTACAGTTCGCTTATGGCGGATCCTGCTTCCGGCACTTATTACAACATGCTGAGGAGTGAAATAATGCGCAGACGCCCGGAAGAACTCGCGGGGATATTCAGCATGGAAGAAGGAATCGAAAACAGGATCATAAGATATGCACGTACATCAGAAGATCTGGAGACGCTTATCAGGCATGTGAAATCGAAGAGATATACTGATACAGCTCTGAGAAGACTGATGGTGCACATACTGACGGGATTTGCAAAATGCGATCTGCACAGCGTGCAGCCGTATATCAGAGTGCTCGGGTTCAATGAAAACGGGGCCAAGCTGCTGAAACACATCAGGACTCATAAAACGGCCACGGCGCCAGTGATAACGAAAATAAGGCGCGGGGCGGAAGAAGATCCTGTGATGAGAATGGATATTATCGCTTCGGATATGTACAATCTGGCGTTCGGCGGAGATGTTTACGAGCGGAGTGATTTCGTCATGAAACCGTATGTCAAATAGAAGGTTGAAAAACCAATATTTCAGCTATATAATATAAAAGTTAGATTAATAAACAAACGGAGGAGTTACTTATGAAGATTTTAGTTATCAACTGCGGAAGTTCGTCCCTCAAATATCAGGTAATCGATATGAACGGCGAATTGCTTCTTGCGAAAGGTCTGGTTGAAAGGATCGGCATGGACGGTTCTGTCATTACCCATGAGAAGCACGACGAGGACAAATGGGTGAACGAAGTACCTATGAAAGACCATAATGATGCTATTGCACAGGTCCTGGCGGCAGTTGCTGATCCTGTACACGGCGTAATCAAAGATATGAGCGAAATAGGTGCAGTAGGACACAGAGTTGTACATGCCGGAGAAAAATATGCTCACTCGGTACTTATAGACCACAGTGTCATCGAAGCTCTGGAAGAATGTACAGAACTGGCTCCGCTCCACAATCCGCCAAATCTTATGGGTATCGCGGCCTGCCAGAAGCTTATGCCGAATACTCCGATGGTAGGCGTATTCGATACAGCTTTCCATCAGACTATGCCTCCTGAATCATATATATATGCGCTGCCGTATGAGTACTATACAGACCTCGGCATCAGAAGATACGGATTCCACGGAACATCACACAAATATGTTTCGCAGCGAGCTGCCGCACTCATGAACTGCAACCTCGACGATCTGAAGATCATTACATGCCACCTCGGAAACGGAGCTTCGGTATCCGCTATCAAGAGAGGAAAGTGCATCGATACATCAATGGGATTCACACCGCTTGAAGGTCTGGTAATGGGAACAAGATGCGGAGACCTCGATCCTGCTATCGTTACATATATCAGAGAGAAACTCGACCTCGACCAGGGTGTTGCCAATGAGATCCTCAATAAGAAGTCGGGCGTTCTCGGTATTTCGGGCGTTTCCAGCGACTTCAGAGATCTGGAAAAGGCTGCTGAAGAAGGCAACGAAAGAGCACAGCTGGCAATCAAGGTATTCGTACACAGAGTAAGATTCTACATCGGAGCTTACATTGCTGAGATGAACGGTGTGGATGCTATCGTATTTACGGCCGGCGTAGGTGAAAACGACGTGCAGATGAGAGATCTTATCTGTAACGATCTCGGAAACCTCGGCATCAAGCTCGACCTCGTGAAGAACAAGGTAAGAGGACAGGAAACGATCATTTCAAGAGATGATTCGAGAGTCGCTGTCATCCTCATACCTACAAATGAAGAGCTCATGATCGCCAGAGAAACGAAGGAAATCGTAGAAGCGCTGTAAGAAATATCTTGTGCTAAAAAAAGATCAAAATGTTATTGACAATAACAGCTCGACCCAGTATACTTTAATAGTTGCGATTTCAACAATTGTTTTTAAATAGAGAAAACAGACTGAAGGAGGTGTAGAAATGGCAGTACCTAAGAGGAGAACCTCAAAA
>JALCRY010000048.1 GCA_022652985.1 Eubacteriaceae bacterium
TGCGTGGGAAAGAAATAGCTTACTTCTCCTGTATTGTGGTCACTTCACGATCAATATATGCGGCTTTACCTTCCATGTATGACTGATATAAAAATGAAACCGCAATAGTACAAGTGATGATAAATGCACATACACAAAGAGAAATACATATCTTGATATGTTTGGACTTTGAGATTTTTCGATAAAGGTCATCAGAATCTATGTTAGACAGATAGGTCTTGATAATTTCATTAGGCTCTCCAAAATATTCTCTGATATCGTCAATGTTACACGAAGAATGTTCGTTGATAAAATTCACGATATCGCATTCTAAATCTGCAATAAATCGTTTTTCGTATTTACCATAAAAAGGGAACATGGATCGTATTTCTTTTATATATTGTTTTTTATCGCGTTCTATCATTTGGTATCACCTTTTGTATAGTTGAGAATTTTTTGTATTGCATTATTTGCATCATAATATTCCTGGACTAACTGGTTCAATCGATCTTCTCCACTTGGCTTGATGTGATAATATACTCGAGTGAGGCGTTTGCCTACGAGCCTTTTTTCTTCTGAAATATAGTCATTGTCCAATAATTTATACAGAGCAGGATATAAGGATCCTTCCGGAATAAGCAGAATTCCGTCAGAAAGAGAAGATATCATCTGAGTTAATTGATACCCATAACAATCACCTTCTTCTTTGAGAATGTGTAGAAGAAGCATTTCAACGGACCCTTTTTTGAAATTGTATTTTGTGCTCTTTTTCATACTTAAATCATATTATATACGATTACATATAAAATGCAATACATAGATAATCTAAATAGTTGTTGACAAATTGAATTACGAGCCATAGTATGAATATAAAGAGATATTAATAAGCGGGAGGATAACGATATGAAGAAGAAAGCTATAGTAATCATTATTGCTGCGGTACTCGTGGTATCTGGTATTACTGTATGTTACAGAATCGATTTCAACCTTGATCCGAATCTTAATTATACCCATGCGTATGTTGTTGGCAATAAGAATGTCAAAGGCAAGGTTGATGTGAAGTACTTTTCGGATAAAGGAAAAGCTTTTGATATCGGTGCCAACAAAAACGGATATGCAGTTTTCAAAGATCCCAAAGGGGCAATGAATAAAGTGATCTCGGATTACGGCGATGGCATCAAACAGGTCCGTGAAGAAAAGGGGCTATCAGCATTGTCTTTCTTCCGTAAATCGTACGATAAATATAAAGACTATGATGCTACGGTTTCATCAGGTACAAGTGCAGCAAAAGAGCAGGCGGCATTTGTCTCCTCGTTTGTGGACATATATGAAAACAGCTGTAAGTAGTGTGTGGATGCCAAGTGGAAACTTATATGGAAAATGCAAAATGGAAAAATATGAAACGCATCATTGAAAAGAAAATAGAAATCATGGCATCATTCAAATGCAAGTTATGTTATATAGATATATCAGATAATCACAGGAAAGATGTTTGTGAAGAGCAATGATATGTTGACAAAAAATTAGTATCATATTATTCTAAACCAGATTCAAGTTCTTTGTATCTCTCCGACAGTTTTATTAATGCGCGGGCATACCGAGAACGAAGAGTGCTGCTATTGATACCCAGCATCTGTTCGATTTCTTTATAATCTATTTCTTCAACTATTCGCAGCCAAAGGATGCTCTGATCCTCGGCTTGTAAATCACGGAGAGCATGAAGAATTAAATTCCTGCTTTCTGCTTTCAGGAGTGCTTCTTCAGGAATATCGATTTCATCAGTATCTGCAGTATCGGCTTGATCAATTTCATCGTATGACAGTATTCGACCCATTTTTCGAAGATAACTTTTCGTTTCGTTTGCTGCGATTTTAAACAACCATGATTTATAGGAAGTTTTCTTTTTTAGCGTCAATATGCTTTCGTATGCTTTCACCATTGTGATTTGTGTCAAATCATTTGCAGCATGTTCTTCTACGCCAAAAGAACGGATCAGTCTCCAGACATCATTCCACAAGGGGATGATGTTATCTTGATAAAATTGTTTACCTTCATGCGTTTTCATTTCTCATCCTCATTGTTTCCGATTATAACACACACCATTGATAATACAAAAGCAGCTAAATAATTAATAGTTGAATATTTGGGACATTTTGTGTTTTTCTATGTCATATAAATATAGATATAGCAATAGAATAGGAAGAAGGAAGATTACTGTGAATGAGGAGCAGTTGCGCGATTCGTTAAAGCGGGCAGTTGAAGAAAATGAAGGCGAAAGAATAAGCAGAGACGATATGGATCTCTCCTTTCTTGATATTCCGTTAAAACGACGTCCGATATATAAAACACATGTGTTTAAAGCCATTGCGGCAATAATATGTATAGTATTAATTGCCGGGTTATCAAATTACTGGATAAACGGACAGTCTGCATATGCGTTTAGAACACTTGTCGATAAAATGCAGCAGAATGCAGCCGGAAATGTGGTCACAACGGATCCCGGGGATAAAAAAAGCGGAAGGGTGGAGACACTTACCGTAACAAAAAAAGAGGGCATTACATGTGCGAAGAAATTCGCCAAAGGCGTATATGTGCCACAATATATTCCTGATGGATACAGGTTTAAAAAGTTGAATATTGAGAAAGAAGCGGATGGGAGTATTAATGGGACATACTATTATACAGGTAAAGGAGAGAAGTATATTCAGATATGGTTTGTACGAGATACTAAAGATGCAACCCTTGGAATCAATACGAACAGTAAACCAATAAAACTTAAAGATAGGGTGATATATGCTGTTTATGATAATGTTGAGAATGATTATTCTGTATGCATGGTAATAAATGATGAACTGTTACAAATTGATGGTGATGTTAGCAAAACAACAATGATCAACATTGCTAAACAGATTACTTAAGTATGTCAGCAGCCGAACGTTATAACAATATTATGTATTTACATGGGAGGATATTAATATGGAAAATGTAAAATCGAAGGTCATCTTTATTTTAATAGCACAGATCGTTGTGCTGGGTTCGATCATCAGCATGTATTTATTGAACGCCTTCGAATTGAGCCGGGATGTGGAAATAATCATGCTCATTTTAGGGTTGAGTGCCTCATTGTCAATTGGAACAACAATCAGAGTATTGTGGAAAGGAAACATAAAGTAATATCGGATCAAGGCGATGACCTCAAACAGATCCGTGAAGAAACGGGCTGTCAGCATTGTCTGTTTTTCGCAATATGAAAACAGCCGCAGGTAATTATTTATGAATTAACAATGAGGTGATTGTACGAATGATTTGCAGGAATTCAAAGAATCAGAGCGGATTCATCAAATATATTTGCGAACGGCAGAGGAAAGCATCATGAAAAAATCGGAGAAAAAATACTTATTGCGACAGTCTCAATATTCCTGCTGATCATTCTTATGGAATGGCTGGCACCATCGTGTAATACGTCATATGGACCAACCCACGCTGACAAAAACAACTTCGAACTTATAATATCTGAAAATGACGGGACAGGTGTGTCATATTTGCGTAGTGAAATATGCACATTGAACAGGGACAACGGAAACTTTTCGGATGTTGCTTCAGTAAAGCATAACGCTGCATATTCACTGACTTATTATGATCCGGCGAAAAACGTCATACTAATAATAAATAATATTCGCAAAGAATGCATCATGGAAATGAAAGATAATTATCATAACTATGATGCCTTCTTTTTTTACCTGAAGTTAACATGACCTCGTCATTGTTTTTAACATTTCGATGTTAATATTGGCATGCTGAAATAAGTATATGCAGAAAAGGAAGCAGCATGGATCCGGTTCTGTTCTGCACTTTATTTAGGATTATTTAATTGCTGATTTAGAAAATGATAATACTTCAATATTATTCTGAAATCGCTCGTTGATCACTGAAGAACGGCAAGGCGGTAAAAATGGATAACATTATTGATTATCATATGGGGATTTGTGTGTTCACAGCAAAATTCACGGCAATCACCATAAAGTATAAGAAAACGGCTGACGGCTGCTGTCTGGCGAAGCAGTCGTTTGAGTGCGGTGAAAAAGACAGGTGCGGACACAGCCGGGACTGCCCGCTGTATGAGGAGGCGCCGGATGCAGTGGGAGCGGGTGACAGTTTAGACATTTTATAATCTCTTAATAATCTGTTAATAATCGGTTTAATGGCTGTTTAGAAAGGAGCAATATCATAAAGATGTCAACATGATACAGAGAACAAAGGAGGCATTACTATGTTGGAAAAAATCGATAAACGTAATTTTAAAAAAGTATGGATATGGTATGCTGTCGCGGCAGTCATTGCGGCTGTGGCAGCAGCGGCGGTCTTATATACGGTGATCGGAACGGGGACGGCTGTAACGCATCATCATGACTGGGTCGAGCTGCTTCCGCTGAGCGGGAGAATCACCATTGCATCTGTTGCGGCGGCGGCCGGAGTGTTCGGCATCATCTATTGGGTGATAGTCCTGGAATGCATGATAAAGCAGACCAGGAAAGACGGCGCAAACACTATGCTGTTCGGTATCCTGACATTGTTTTTCAATGTTGCGGCAGTCATCGGTTATTTTATTTACAGAAGCTTTATGATCAGATGCCCGTCGTGCGGGAAGATAGCGAAAAAAGGGTCGCTGTATTGCCGGTCGTGCGGTGCGGCGCTTGAACTGAACTGCAAAAACTGCGGCAGCAGAGTGCTGGTAAGCGACAAGTTCTGCGGCAACTGCGGACACGAGATGTAGAAAGAAATGTAGAAAGAAGGGGAAAAGATTGGAAATTCTGGAGTATCCGTTCGACGGATGCAGAATAATAGCGAAAAAAAGGCAAATCAAAAAAGAACTGATGAACTGCGATGTGAACTGGCTGAAGAAGCGTATCGCCATACTCGGAGGATCGACCACCGATGATGTGAAACAGATCCTGGAGCTGTTCCTGCTGGACAACGGCATCATGCCGGAATTCTACGAGTCGGAATATAACCAGTATTATGAAGAAGCTATGTTCCCGAACGACGAACTGAAAAAGTTTGCGCCGGATATAATTTATCTTCACACCACACATAAAAACATTTCTGTTTTTCCGGCACTTACCGACAGCGCAGAGAAAATAGAAAACATGCTGGGAGAGGAGGAAGCAAAATTTACAGCCATGTGGGATCATCTGGCGGAAGAATATAAATGTCCGGTGATACAGAATAATTTCGACTACCCTTCATACAGGATATTGGGAAACATGGAGGCCTATGATGTCCACGGCAAAATCAATTACATCAACAGACTGAACAGCTTCTTCGGCAAGTATGCGGCCGGACACGACAATTTTTACATACAGGATATCCAGTATCTCCAGTCAGAGTGCGGGATGGACATCTGGTATGACCCTGCGGAATGGTATCTGTACAAATATGCTGTTTCTCTCCGGGCGATACCGGTGCTGGCATATGATCTGGCCAATATCGTCAAAGCGGTATACGGGAAAAACAAGAAAGCGCTGGTCCTGGATCTGGACAATACATTATGGGGCGGGATCGTCGGAGACGACGGTGCCGAGAATCTGGAAATGGGGCCGGAAAGTGCAGCCGGAGAGGCGTTCGGCGCATTCCAGAATTATCTTAAGGAACTGAAAGGCACAGGCATAATTCTGAATGTGGACTCGAAAAACGAGGAGGAAAATGCGCTCGCCGGCCTGAAACACCGCGACTGCGTGCTGTCGCCGGACGACTTCATTTCCATCAAAGCGAACTGGGAGCCGAAAAGCAAAAACTTTATCGACATTGCCAATGAGCTGAATATCATGCCGGACAGCATGGTCTTCGTTGATGACAATCCTGCAGAAAGAGAAATAGTGAAAAGGCAGATAGCGGGAGTCAGGGCTCCGGATATGCTGTGCCCGGAAAAGTACATAGAAATGATAGACCGCGGAGGATTTTTCGAAGTCACGAGTCTTTCGGAAGATGACATGCACAGAAATGAAATGTACAAGGCAAATGCCAGGCGCGAAAAGATCAAAGCATCGTTCGAAAACTATGACGACTATCTCAGATCGCTGGATATGACCGCAGTAATAGACCATTTCGAACCGGTTTATTTCCAGAGGATCGCGCAACTTACGAACAAGAGCAATCAGTTCAATCTGACGACAAAAAGATACAGCAGCGCCGATATCGAAAAAATCACCGACTCGCATGATTACATTACCATGTACGGAAAGCTGCAAGACAAATTCGGAGACAACGGAGTCGTATCGCTCGTCGTAGGCAAAAGAGAAAACGATACGCTGCATATAATACTCTGGCTGATGAGCTGCAGAGTCCTGAAACGCAAAATGGAATTCGCGATGATGGATTCGCTGGTGAAAAAAGCCAGGGCGGCGGGAGTCAGAAAGATCGTCGGATATTATCTGCCGACGGCTAAAAACAAAATGGTCAGAGAGTTTTACAGGCAGCAGGGCTTCTCGATGGAATCGTGTGATGATACCGGGAAGTCGGTATGGTCATGCCGTCTGGATGGACAATATCGTGCAAAGAACGATGTGATAAATGTAAAAGAAGCAATATAAAAGAACAGGAGAAGGGCAGGAGATGACAAGAAAAGAATTATTCGAAAAACTCAATGCGGTATTCAGAGATGTATTTGACGACGAGGAGATAACTGTAAACGAAGAAACGACCTCAAAGGATATCGATGGCTGGGACAGCCTGGAACACATAAACCTCATCATGGCGATAGAAGATGAATTCGGCATATCGTTCAATATCGGCGAAGTCACTACCATGAAGAACGTAGGGGCCATGGCGGATAAAATACTGGACAAGATCAAATAGTCATGAATATATTATCGCTGCAATTTATAGTCCTGATGTGTGTCACGGCTGCGGTATATCAGATATTTCCGCAGCGGCTGCGATGGACAGTCCTCACTGCTGCGGATGTGGTATATGTGCTGCTTGTGCAGGATCTGATGCTTACGGCAGTAATGGCGGTGCAGATCACAGTGACTTTTGCGGCTGCGTGTCTGCTGGACAGTCAGAACAGCGGGCGGACGGCTCTGCAGAAAAAACATATCATGGCCGCGGCGGTGTCGTTCAACGCTGCAGTCATGATATTATTCAAAGAGATCAATTTCTTCCTTTATCCGGTGCGCCTGATATTACGGGCCGCCGGCACGGGAGTGAGCATTCCGTTCATACACTGGAATGCTCCGGCGGGACTTTCATATTATTCGCTGATATTCATCGCCTACATCCTGGATGTATACTGGGGTGTTTCACAGGCTGAGAGAAATCCCGGAAAGATGCTCCTTTTCGCCGCATTCTTTCCGATCCTCACATCGGGGCCGTTTATCAGATACAGAGATATCAGCGAATCACTATATGCGGGAAACAGCATAACATATCACAGCATGACATACGGACTGCAGAGGATACTCTGGGGACTCTTCAAGTCGCTGGTGATATCGAACAGGCTGGGAGTGTTAGTCGGCACGATATATGCCGATCCGGCCGGTTATCCCGGCGCGTATGAATTCCTGGCATTCGTTTCGTTTGTCCTGCAGCTTTACACCAACTTCTCGGGATGCATAGATATCATCATCGGAATATCGCAGATATTCGGGATAGAGATGCCGGAGAACTTCGATTCACCGTTCTATTCCTTGAGCATAAGCGAGTTCTGGAGACGATGGCATATGACGCTCGGACTGTGGCTGAAGGATTATGTCCTCTATCCGCTTCTGAAATCAAAAAGATTCCGTGAGCTGGGCAAAAATGCCAAAAAGAAATACGGAAAAAGGTGGGGAAAACAGGCGCCGCTGTTTGCGGGGCTGATGATCACCTGGTTCCTGATAGGCTTCTGGCACGGCGGAGGCTGGAACTACATCTGGGGATGCGGTATATACTACGGGATCCTGATCATTCTGGGAGAGATGTGCGGGCCTGCGCTGCAGCGCGTCAATGAACGACTGGGCATAAACAGCTCGTCGCGCGGATGGATCACTTTTCAGCGCATCAGAACATTTCTGATCTTTACGGCGGGCCTGTCGTTCTTCAGGTCTTATGACGGACTGATCTGCGGTCTGAAGAGGTGGGGCTATGCGCTTTCAGTATGGAATCCGGGGATATTTATCAACGGTTCGATATTCAAACTGGGGATGGATAAATATGACATCGCAGTGCTGATCGTTTCACTGCTGATCCTGTGGATCATCGACATGATCGGACATAAGAGATCCGTACGCGATATGCTGGCGGAACAAAATATAGTAATACGGTGGGGACTGCTCCTGGCGCTGATATTCGTTGTGATCATCTTCGGACAGTACGGCAGCACATATAATGCTTCCTCATTCATATACGGTAAATTTTAGGGGATGAAACAGAGTGAATAAAACACTGAAAAGATGCATCAGAGCCGCATTGTTCATTATGATTGCTTTGATTCTGTTCGGCATGGTATTTACGGTACTCTGGGTGCCTTACGGGGACGGTTCATATCGGGATTTTTATTCCGAGCGGAAGGACACGGCCAATGTGGTGCTCATAGGAACGAGCAATATAAAAAGAGACTGGATATCGCTGGAAGCGTGGAAGGAGACGGGCTGCAACTACTATGCCCTCTGCTCGAGCGGGCAGCCTATGCCGCTGATAAAATATCTGATGATAGAAGCGCAGAAAATGCAGTCGCCGGACCTGTTCGTAATAGATATGAGATCCATGTCTCTTCCCGGCAAATCACGCGTGAGCGCGGGCGACATACGCAAGGTCACGGATAATATGAAATTTTCTCTGAACCGCATAAACGCCGTCGATGCCGCGCTGGATTACGCCGGCATAAAGACATCGAACGGGAACAGAGATTATTACTTCAGTTTTATGTATTACCATTCGATGTGGAAGCACATGAGTGCGGCCAACCTCAGGACAGCGTCAACACTGAAAGGATACAGCATGGATCATCTGCAGAAAGTTTCGCTTTCTGTGGCAGATCAGAATATGGGGTGGTACCATTCGCCGACAGGCACTCTGCCGGCGGAGAATGTCAGATGCCTGAACGATCTTCTGGCATATATCAGACAAAATAATCTCAATGTACTGTTCCTGATACCGCCTATGCATTTCAGCGCCTCGGATTCGGCGAGACTCGCCGCGGCCGTGCAGCTTATAAAGAGCAAGGGATACAAGATCTATGATGCGAATGATCATTACGCCGAAATGGGCATAGACTTTACGACGGACTACAGAAATCCGCACCACATGAATCAGCGGGGAGCCGTGAAATTCACAAGTGTATTTGCCAGGTATCTCACGGAACATTACAGCTTCACAAAGCATAACGACGCGAAGCAGAAGGCCGCGTGGGCGAAAGCGTATGCACGCTATAAAACGTATTACAGCAGCAACTGAAGAACCGGGGAAAAGGGGAAAAGGATGGATATGTTATTTACAGCAGATTTCTGGCAGGAGATCGCGGTAACAATTGCCGCATCGATGATGCCCGTTTCGGAACTGCGCGGCGGCCTGCCGGTCGGCGTGGGCCTGGGACTTACGGTGTACGATGCGCTTATTGCCGCCGTGCTGGGCAACATGATCCCCATACCTTTCCTGCTGCTGTTTATGAGGCGCATCCTGGCATGGCTGAAAGGTTATGAAAAGCCGGGAGAGTGGGCGCGAAAGCTTGAAGAAAAGGGCCATCTCAAAGGAAAGAAAATGACCCGTTACGGCAGCCTGGGGCTGATGCTTTTCGTAGCCGTGCCTCTCCCGGGCACAGGAGCCTGGACCGGAGCGCTTATTGCGGCGGTCCTGGATATGGACTTTAAAAAATCGCTGCTGGCAATTTTCGCGGGCGTCTGCATTGCCGGGCTGATCGTGGCCTGCATAACGTATGGATTCGTCAGTCTGGTGGGATAGACGTCATACCGCTTTGATACCGGCCTTTTCTTCCTCGAACAGTCTGCCGTATTTCTCGTAATTCGTGACGCGCGATATCATATTGTCGTCATCCACGAATACAATTGAAGGACTGTGCGAAGCGGCCTCTTCGCGGGTCATATCAGCGTATGACATGATGATTATTTTATCTCCGACCGAACAGCATCTTGCTGCCGCGCCGTTCAGACATATCATGCCGGTACCGCGTTCGCCGGCGATCGTATAGGTCCAGAAACGTTCGCCGTTATCGACGTCGACGATCTGGACTTTTTCGTATTCCAGAATATCCGCCGCTTCGAGCAGCTCCTCGTCGACTGTGATGCTGCCTACATAATCCAGCGCGGCCTGCACTACGGTCGCTCTGTGTATCTTTCCTTTTAACATCTGTATGGTCATTTCTTTCCTCCTGCTATTTCACGGCGAAATTATCGATCAGTCTCGTTTTGCCGATATATACTGCCATGGCTGTGAGCGCCGGCGCTTCGATGAGGTCCGTCTGCTGCATGGTCAGTCCGTTGACGGCCTTCACGTAATCTATTTCGGCAAGGGGTTCGGCCTCGATGATTTCCTTCATCGCTCCGACAACTTTGACGGAGTCCGTTTCTCCGTTCTTCACCATATCGCTGCCGCATTGTACGGCTCTGCTGAGGCAGAGCGCCGCTTTCCGTTCTGCGGCCGAAAGATATGTGTTTCTCGAACTTTTCGCGAGACCGTCGGCTTCACGGACGATAGGGCATCCCTTTATCTCGATATCCATGTTCAGGTCATCGACCATATGTCTGATGATCGCCAGCTGCTGCGCGTCCTTCTGCCCGAAATATGCGCGGTACGGCTGCACGATATGGAACAGTTTGATGACGACTGTGCAGACTCCGCGGAAATGCATCGGCCTCGTGATGCCGCAGAGTTCCTTCGTGAGTATGTCCATATCCACGTACGTCGAAAAACCTTCGTGATACATTTCGGCCGGCTCCGGATTGAAAATAAGATCTGCGCCGAGACTTTCACAGAACGCACTGTCCTTTTCGATGTCCCGCGGATAACTTTCAAGATCCTCGGACGGACCGAACTGGATCGGATTGACAAATATGCTGACGACGGTTCTATCGTTCTCGCTGACAGCTCTGCTGATCAGGCTTCCGTGTCCTTCGTGAAGGTATCCCATCGTCGGCACGAGACCGACTGTATAGCCGTTCTTCCTCCAGGCACCTGTTATTTCTCTGACTTCTTTTATCGTTTTTACGATCTGCATGTTTATCTCCTTTGTGATTTGTTCTGCAGTAATATTTTATTTCAGTTCCGCGACGATCTCGTCTGATATCGCGAAGGTGTGCTCTTCTGCGGGGAATGCTCCGGATTTCACTTCCGCTGCGTAATCGGCGAAAGCCTGCTTCATTATGCTGCCGACATCAGCGAAGTGTTTGACGAATTTAGGCGTGTAATCGGAGAACATCGCCAGCATATCCTGGTACACCAGCACCTGTCCGTCGCATCCCGCGCCCGCGCCGATCCCGATAGTCGGGATAGAGATTTTTTCTGATATTACTGCGGCAAGTCTGGCCGGAACGCATTCCAGAACAACCAGGGAAGCACCCGCCGCCTCGACTGCTCTGGCGTCGTCGAGCATCTGCTGCGCTTTTGCCAGACTCTTTCCCTGTACTTTGTATCCGCCGAAAGCATTCACCGACTGAGGCGTGAGACCGATATGTGCGCACACCGGTATCGAAGCTTTGACGATCGCTTCTATCTGCGGGCATACTGATGCGCCGCCTTCGAGTTTGACTCCGTTCGCTCTTCCTTCTTTCATGAAGCGCCCTGCATTTACGACTGCATCGTAAACTGATGTCTGATAGCTCATGAACGGCATATCGCCGAGCACGAAGGCATTGCCGGCGCCGCGGCTGACAGCCAGCGTATGGTGCAGCATATCTTCCATCGTGACGGAAAGAGTATCGGGAAGACCGAGCATTACCTGCCCGAGCGAATCGCCGACGAGCAGTATATTCATGCCCGCATCATCCATAAGCCTGGCCATCGAATAGTCGTAGCACGTCACCATTGTGATCTTGTCATGTTCCTGTTTCTGTTTCATGAATGTCGATACAGTATTGCTCATAATATTTTCTCCATTTCCTGATAATCGCGGTCCGGATGTTTCCGCTTCGCGACTTCCAACACTTCTGCCGAAAGCATTTTGTATACTTCCGACTGCTTCTGCGACAAATTGGCGATATGGCCTTCGACTGTGGCGATGTCGCTGCGTTCGACGGGACCGGTCAACGCGCCTTCTGTACCGTATGAAACGATATTGCGCGCATTGTTCATGATCAGAGGCGAAAAGGCTCTGTGGGCATCGTCGGGAGCAAAACCGCATTCCGTGAGTATCTGCTCCGCCATGGACGTCAGGCCCACGTAAAGATTGCTCACTATGGAAGCCGCCGCATGGTAACGTATCTTGTTCTGCGCTGATATCACAGTGTAGCCGCTGCCCATGATCTCGAGCAGCCGGCGGATGTCCGCCATTTTTTCGCTGTCGCCTTCGATGGCATAAAAAGCCCGGTCCGCATCTTTGTACGAACTGTATTTGTCGTTAAATGCAAATAGTGGATGGATCGAATATCCATAGGCGGGGATCCGCCCTCTTTCTGAAAAGATATCGGAGCTCTGTGCTCCGCTGAAATGACTAATGATCTTACCTTGAATCGGCAGTTCTTTCAATTGTTCCCAGACAGAGGCTATTTCCCCGTCCGGTACTGTGAGAAAGATCGCGTCGCTGTCCCCGACCAGCTGTTCCAAATCCAGAAATTGTTTTGTATCTGTGAAATTTGCTGCTTCGAGTGAAGACTCCGGGTTCCTGCTGTAATAGCCGGTGACTTCTATTCCGCGTCCTGTCAGGTATTTCCCCATAGAGAAACCGACTTTTCCCGCGCCGATAAAACCAATTTTCATAAGCATCCCTCCGTTCTAATTAGTCCGGTGGGACAGTGCGCGCCTTGTCAGGCTGCGCCGTTCGTATAAGTTCAAAAGTATCGTTTCTTTTCAGAATACCATCTTTGCACGCGTAGTATATCATCGCGGAGGCCTGCTGTAAATACATTCTTTCTTTCTGTCTGCACATCAATTATAATCAGTATGAGTCCGGGACCTGATCAGGTGCATCAGGTACGGACTGCGATGCTGAAATTCGAAAGGAGCCTGCAATGGCATATGTTTCGTATGAAATTTTTTATGAAGTGGCCAGACAGAACAGTTTTATCCGCGCGGCCGAGGTCCTGAACCTGACGCCGTCTGCGGTCAGTCATTCGATTGCTTCGCTCGAGGCTGAGCTCGGATTTCCGCTCTTTATCAGAAGCAAGGCGGGGGTTTCGATAACCAAGGAAGGCGCGAAGATGCTGGAGCATGTATGCGAGATCCTGCGCAGCGAAGAACTTATGCATGAAGAAGCGTCGCAGATCAATGGACTTACAAGAGGGAAGGTCACCATCGGGACATTCAGCAGTATTATCGTGAACTGGCTGCCCGGGATGATCAGCGGCTTCGGTGAAAAATATCCCGGTATCGAGATCGATGTGCTGCAGGGAGATTATGATGATGTACAGCACTGGGTCCAGTCCGGAGATGCGGAGATCGGTTTTTCCACGCCGCAGACCGGCGGCATGTTCCGCGAGACTCAGATCTACCGTGACAGGCTTCTCTGCGTGACGCCTCCGGGATTCAGGCCGGAGAACGGCAGATTCCTGACTATAGATGAGATCAGAAAGCAGAAAATGATCCTGAGAAGGAAAGGCTATAACCGGGATCTCGAGGATTTTCTCAATAAAAATTTCGGACCGTCGTACCGCTCGCATTATCAGTGCGATGACGATCAGTCCATCTATGCCATGATCGAAAGCGGCATGGGCATCAGCATCCTGCCGGAGCTTACGCTGAAGAGGATAGCGTTCGATGTGAGCATCTGGCCGTTCGAGCCTGAAGAATACCGCAGAATAGTAATGATCACGCAGAAGCACAGAGCGCTTTCGCCGGCGACATCCGCGCTGGTGCAGCATATCCTCGACTGGCTGGAAGTGAAAAGTCAGGCGTAGTAATAGGATATCCGGCATAAGATCAGCTATTTGAAGCTGACCGTTTCCACCCCGGCCTGTCTGACGAGGTCGTTAAGGTGCTCCATTTTTTCGGGAGCGGGAGTATAGAAAGACGCATCCGGAGGATCCATTCCGAGTGCTTCATATTTTGCTTTGCCGAGCTCATGATAAGGCAGAAGCTCCATCTCGGCCCGCGGCAGGTTTTCCTGCACATAGGAAGCAGTTTTCATGATGTTGTCATCGCTGTCATTGACGCTGCCGATCACGGGAACACGGACCACGATTTCGGCATTGATATCATTGAGCCTGCAGATATTTTCAAGGACTGTTTTGTTCGACATGCCCGTGTATTTCCTGTGGACTTCATCGTCCATGTGCTTGATGTCGATGAAGATAAGATCCATGCGGTTCAGCGCCGGTTTCAGCTCATCGAAATCAAACTGTCCGCAGGTTTCCAGGTCGAGACTGAAGCCCATATCGTACAGTTTTTTCGACAGATGATCGAGGAGCTCAGGCTGGAAAGTCGCTTCGCCTCCGGAAAAAGTAATGCCGCCGCCGGACGTGCGGTAGAACATGCTGAACTTTTTTGCCGCTGCAATGATCTCGTCCGCATCTCTGACAGCAACGAGCTGTCTCCGGGCCGATTTAGGACAGGCCGCGGCGCATCTGCCGCAGCCTGTACATTTTTTTCTTGCTTCCGGATCGTTGAGATCGATGCCGATGCCCTGAGGGCACACTTCGGCGCATCTGCCGCAGCCGATACATTGCCTGACATAATATCCGACCAGCGGTTTCTGTCCGAACCCTTCCGGATTCGAACACCACCGGCATCTCATCGGACAGCCTGCCAGGAATATCGTGGTCCTGATTCCTTCTCCGTCGTTAACGGAAAAAGGCTGTTCCTGCATTACATAGCCGCTGACCATGATCTGTCCTTTCTAAAATTCAGTATGTGCATTTCTGGCAATGATCGATTCCTGCATGCTTTCCGACAGGTTTATCCACTGGGCGCTGTAACCCGCAACGCGCACGAGAAGATCCTTGTAATTGTCCGGATGCGCCTGTGCGTCTCTGAGAGTTTCGTTCGATACGGTGTTGAACTGGACATGGAATCCGCCGAGCCCGAAATATGTCTGCAGCATCGCACCCAGATTCGCCTGCCCTCTCTTTGTGGCGACGAGGTCGTGATTGAGGCGCTGGTTCAGCAGGATGCCTCCGGAATGGATATCATGGTTTATCTTCGAAGCTGATTTCATCGCGGCCAGACACGTGCTCATGTCTGTTCCGGTATACGGTGAAACGCCTTCGCTGATAGGTTCTTTCGCTTTTCTGCCGTCAGGCGTGGCGCCGAGGACTTTTCCGGTCGGCAGGTAATTCGAGATGCCCATGAATGCAGTAACGTAGTGATGCCCGTAGAAGTCGTTGTACGATGTGACGTCATCGTAGTAGAAGTCAGCGAGTTTTTTGGCGATGCTGTCCGCGTAATCGTCGTCATTACCGTATTTCGGGCAGGCCTGTGCCATTGCACGCAGTTCCTCATAACCTTCCCAGTCCGCATTCAGCGCGTCGATGAGTTCACTCATTGTGACGGTCTTTTCTTCGAAAACAAGCTTCCTGATAACGGCCAGACAGTTGGCGGTAACAGACAGTCCGCATCCTGTGAAGACCGGCCCGATATTATATTTCGCGCCTCCGTCCACCAGATCTTTTCCGTTTTTCAGGCAGTATTCGTTGCAGGAGGAAAGGAAAGGACGCGGTCTGTTCTCGTGATGTATCTGCTGCGCGAGGTTGAGGCTGACGACGCCCTGCCGCACCATATATCTGAACTGTCGGCACCAGGCTTCGACGATTTCGTCATACGATCCGAATGTCTTCGGATCCTTTTCAGGCAGAGAAACCTGCTCGCCTGTGAGGCGGCTTTTTCCTTCATTGAGAGCGAACTCGAGAGCGGCGGTGAAGCTTATGTTGCAGGAAGATGTCCATTCGAAAGTCTTTCTGGAATGAGGGACTACACAGCCGCAGTTATTCCAGTCGCCGGCATCGTCAGCGCTGTAGCCGAGGTTCCTGAGCATCTGATAGCCTTCGCGGTCGCTGTGGATCGCAGGGAATCCCATGCCTGTGGAGACGAGGTCCGTTACTGCCGCCAGAAATTCCTCCGGACAGTCCGGAGCTATCCTGCAGCTGAGAGTAGGCTGGTGAGTTTTGATCTCCTTCGTGGCTTCAATGCAGAGATAGGAAATGTCGTTCGTACCGTCACTGCCGTCGACTTTCCTGCCGCCGATCGTGAGGTTTTCGAAGTTGGTATATCCCGCGAAGAAGCCGGCCGTGTTCGATGAGATGACCCACACCCATTCAGAGTATTTGAACCAGAGCAGCTCGATGAGTTCGAGCGCGCTGTCGTGATCTGTTATTCCCGCATCAAAATCAGCCTTGTAGTAAGGATAGATGAACTGATCGAAACGTCCGACGTTCAGTGCCAGCGGATTTTCGGAAATGATGCCGGCAAGCTGCACGAACCATGTGAACTGCAGAGCTTCACGGAATGATTCCGGCGGCAAGGCAGGGACTTTCCTGCATATTCTGCTGATTTCCTCGAGCTCGGTTTTCCGCTGCGGATCGTTTTCAGCCGCGGCCATCCTCGCAGCTTCGTCGCTGTAACGTTCAGCCAGCGTGATCATGCCGCTGCATACGAGAAGCATCGCCTGATAGAAAGTGATCCTGGCAAAATCCTCCGGGATGGTTTCATCCAGTTCGGCCATTCTTTCCTCAGCCTCTTTCCTGATCCCGCTGAATCCTTTCGGAAGAAGCTGATCTGTATAGTCGGGAGTGATCTCTCCGATGCCGTTGCGCCATTTCGAGTCCGTGTCAATAAATCCCGTGTCGACTCCGATCCTGCGCGCCGCCTCCGGAATACGCGTCAGGAAAATGTCTTCCGCTGATTTTCCTTTCCAGTAAGGAAAGATCTCCTCGCGGCAATATCTGATCTGCGCATCGTCCATCTGATACGGATCCTGCTCTCGGCTGCTGAAATTCTCCATCTCATCATCGACCCATTTCCAGCCGAATTCCGGAGTAATGATGCCTGTCCTGCGGTATTCGCCGCTCGTCCCGACAATGAGCTCATCAGCGAATATCGTGACCGGCAGCCTGCAGCAGGCGTCGTAAAAGGCGCGTGCCGATCTGAGCTCCATCGGCTGGCCTTCTGTTTCTTTAAATGATTCAGTCCATATCTTTGCACGTTCGATAGAAATATGCGGTTTCTCGTTCAGATAGTTCTGACGGATCCTTTCTACTCTTTCTGTTTTCATGATTATACATCTCCTTAAGATCACTGCTGATCTGTTCTCACATATATTGTACTCTTTTCAGTGCAAACAGTATAATTCATCTTTTTTGCTGATAAAGTGAAAACAATTCATGCATAGCGCTGCACCGGCCGCAGTCTCATTAAAGTTTGTTTATGGGGCCGGGTTCATTTCGGACCAGGCTCCTAGTGCAGGTCCGTCACGTGCCGGATCCCTGATGCGGAGTGAATTGTGTTCGGTCAAAATGTGTGAGAAAACTGTGTGATCCAATGGGCTGCAGCGTTTGAGCGTGCGAGCAGTATGATCGCCTGCAGCGATGTGACGAGGGCGGTGGTGCAGATGATTAAGTCCATATACTGGTGTAAATTGAACAATAAAAAAAGAGCCATAGATGCTCTCATTCGGTTAAAATGGAATTACCACATAGCACTTTGAACTGA